>NZ_JBPEHH010000001.1:0-245014 GCF_054177595.1 Haladaptatus ordinarius
GAATCTCCCGAACACGTGGTATCGAGAGGCGAGACAACCAGCTCCGTCACGCCAGACGCTTCTTGAGGAGGTGAATGCAGCACTGTATGCTGGTTTTACGTCTTAACCGAATACGAATGGACCGAACTGATGTGGTATCCGAGAGCGACGTAGAAGAATCCAAAGAAGAGGGCATCCCGTGTTCGAAACGGTACGTCAACGAGCATTCCATAATTCGTTCGGACGAGACCCACGGTGTGGAAAAGCCCAGCAACGGGCAGTAGAAAGCGGGTTTTTTCGAACTTGACAAAGCAAGCGACGAAAACGAGAGCGTAAATCAATGCCGTCAGAAACCATAGTGGAACGGAAAGCGCGCTTCCAGAGTACAGGAGGTCGACCGTGGAGATGTTGTCGAGGCCACGGTTGACGAGGGCATTCGCTACAGGAACGCCTTGGAACAACGCGAGACCGATTACTGTCGTCACTGAGAGCAGTCTCCCGAACAGGTATATTGACCCGAGTTTCCGGACGAAGCCACTGACGGTCGATTCGACGTTGTCGGCAGTCACCGTCTTTGCGAGAAAGTATCCGGACGTTACGAAAAAGAACGGAACGTCGAACTGACCGATTGTGTCCATCACGAAGTAGATGTGATTTCCGTACGTTCCGAAGCCTCGAAACGGTTGCACGTGTCCGATGACGATGAAAAATATAGCGACCGCTCGCAGGGTATCTATGCTGTGAATTCGATCACTCATCGTAGCTCAAATATCCATTGAGAAGTCGCTCCGCGCTAATTTAAAGTGTCTCCGATACGGCGAGAAAGTCAAGTTAGTTCGTGGCCGCTTCGATAGCACCGCATTTCACGTATCCGAGACGGACGAGAGTACGGCGACGACGGGGCGAGTTCCTTATTCAGAATTACCGTATACATAATAAATCTATAATATAATACTACTTAGAAACCATATCACAATATTTGGTAGCCACAGAGGCATTTTCCGGGGCGTTTTAATCGCATTATTCGTTTTTATAGTAGGTAAATAAGTTAACAGGTAGACAAAAGCTGCCAGATGGTAAGACAATTCTTAGCATTACAGTTTGTTCCCGAAATCGTTTTGAACACCGCTCGCAGAAAGTCAGTATGCCGACTAACCCCGAGACAGACTACGACCCCACGATGGGGGAGAAGTTCATTTTCGTCACAGGGGGCGTCATGTCCGGACTCGGCAAAGGCATTACCGCCGCGAGCACCGGCCGACTGCTCGCCAACGCCGGGTTCGACGTGACTGCCGTGAAGATCGACCCGTATCTCAACGTGGACGCGGGGACGATGAATCCCTACCAGCACGGCGAGGTGTACGTGCTGAAAGACGGTGGCGAGGTGGACTTAGACCTTGGAAACTACGAGCGCTTCCTCGGTGTGGATATGACGTTCGACCACAACATCACCACCGGGAAAGCGTACAAGAACGTCATCGAGCGAGAGCGCGCCGGCGATTACCTCGGTAAGACCGTCCAGATTATCCCGCACATCACGGACGAAATCAAACGCCGTATCCGCGAGGCTGCCGACGGCCACGACGTGTGTATCGTGGAGGTCGGCGGCACGGTGGGCGACATCGAGAGCATGCCGTTCCTCGAAGCCCTCCGTCAGTTCGCCACCGAACAGGACGACGAGGACTTCCTGTTGACCCACGTCACGCTCGTCCCGTACTCGAAGAACGGCGAGCAGAAGACGAAACCGACCCAACACAGCGTGAAAGAACTGCGGAGCATCGGCCTGCAACCCGACGTGCTCGTGGGGCGCTCCGACGACGAACTCGACCCCGAGACGAAATCGAAGATCGCACTCTTCTGTGACGTGCCGACGGACGCCGTCTTCTCGAACCCCGACGTAGAGGACATCTACCACGTCCCGCTGGTCGTAGAGGAGGAGGGTCTAGACGAGTACGTCATGACCCAACTCGAACTGGCCGACAACGCAATGCCGAAAGCCGAGCGCGACAGCGAGTGGCGCGACCTCGTCACGCAGGAGACGGAGGGCGAGGTCGACATCGCCCTGGTCGGGAAGTACGCGCTCGAAGACGCCTACATGTCCATCCACGAGGCGCTGAAACACGCCGGACTGGAGAAGAACGTCGACGTGAACGTCCTCTGGGTGGACTCCGACGAGATGGACGACGACCACGAAGAGCGACTGAGAGAGGCGGACGGAATCGTCGTCCCCGGCGGGTTCGGCAGTCGCGGCACGCAGGGCAAAATCGACGCCGTTCGCTATGCCCGTGAACACGACGTTCCGTTCCTCGGCCTGTGTCTGGGCTTCCAGATGGCCGTCGTGGAGTTCGCCCGAAACGTCCTCGGACTGACGGGCGCGAACTCCGCAGAGATGGACCCCGACACGCCACACCCCGTCATCGACATCCTCCCCGAACAGTACGAAGTCGAAGACATGGGCGGTACGATGCGCCTCGGTGCCCACGAGACGCAGATAGAACCGGGTAGCCTCGCCTACGAGGTGTACGGTGCGACCCAGTGTACCGAACGCCACCGTCACCGCTACGAGGTGAATCCCGAATACTTCGACGACTTCGATGGCTCCGGCCTCGTCTTCTCCGGTCGCGCGGGCAATCGGATGGAGATTCTCGAACTCGACGACCATCCGTACTTCATCGGGACGCAGTTCCACCCCGAGTTCCGTTCCCGCCCCGGTCGGGCGAGTCCGCCGTTCGTCGGCCTCCTCGAAGCGGTGTTAGACGAGACCGAACTCGAACAGGAGGTGGATGTCTGATGGTCGAAACTGGCAAGTTCATCGAGGAAGCGGTCGCAGAGATTCGAGCGGAAGTCGGCGACGAACACGCCATCATCGCGCTGTCTGGTGGCGTCGATTCCTCCGTGGCCGCCGCGCTGGCGTACAAGGCCATCGGCGACCAGTTGACGCCCGTCTACGTCGATACGGGCCTGATGCGGAAGGGCGAGACGACCCAGATTCGCAAGACGTTCTCCTACATGAGTTCGTTGCAGGTCGTAGAGGCACAGGACCGATTCTTCGACGCCCTCTCGGGCGTCACCGACCCCGAAGAGAAGCGTGCCGTCATCGGCGAGCAGTTCATCCGGGAGTTCGAGCGCGAGGCCAAGGAGACGGACGCCGAGTATCTCGTGCAGGGTACCATCTACCCCGACCGAATCGAGAGCGAGGGTGGCATCAAATCCCACCACAACGTCGGCGGCCTGCCGGACGTGGTGGACTTCGAAGGCATCGTCGAACCCGTCCGCGACCTCTACAAGGACGAGGTGCGCGAGGTGGCGCGCGCGCTCGGTCTCGAAGAGATAATCTCCGAGCGGATGCCCTTCCCGGGGCCGGGACTCGCCGTTCGCGTCATCGGCGAGGTGACCCGAGAGAAGGCCCAGGTCGCCCGCGACGCGTGTCACGTGGTCGAGGAGGAACTGGAGGAGTACGACCCGTGGCAGGCGTTCGCCGCCGTCATCGGCAAGGGAACGGGCGTGAAAGGCGACAACCGCGTTCACGGGTGGATCGTCGCGGTTCGGTCGGTCGAATCGCGCGACGGGATGACCGCGCGTGCACAGGAACTCGACTGGGAGACGCTCCAGCGCATCCAGTCGCGCATCACGGGGCAAAACGAGAACGTCGCCCGCGTCGTCTACGACGTGACACATAAACCCCCGGCGACCATCGAGTACGAGTGATGCGCGCAGTCATCGCAGGTCCCGACGAGAGCGGACTCGGTTCGGCGCTGGAGAAAGAAGGCGCCGAGACGACCCGCGTCGATGGAATCGCCTCCCGCCCCGCGCTCGAAGACGCCGGCATCCACGACGCCGACCTGTTCGTCCTGACCGACGTGGGACAGGCCACCGCTATCGCCGTGGCGAAAGACGTGAACCCCGGCGTCAAAGTCGTCGTCTACGACGAGAACACGATTCCCGAGTTCGCGCGTGCGCAGGCCGACCTCATCGTCGACCCGAATCTCTTGACGGTGGCTTCGGTGGCCGAAGAGTTGGTCGACTGAATCGGGATAGACAGAGCTAATCTCTTCGCTATCCGACGTCGTTCCATGCCCCGCGACCGTCGAGACGATTCTACGTCTGACGACACTCGAGACGACTCGACGCCCTACGAACTCCGTGACGAACTACCGACGCCTGAGGAGTTTCTCACGCTCCGCAAGGCCGCCGACATGACCCCCAGAAGCCGTGATGGGGTCGAACGGGGGCTACCGAATTCGGTCTTCGGCGTGACGGTAGTGTACAAGGGGAGCGAGAGACACGGTGATGATAGAGAGGGCAGCAGGGATTGCGATGTCGTCGGCATGGCTCGCATCGTCGGTGACGGTGGTTCGGTGTACTACCTCTGCGATATGGTCGTCCATCCCGACCACCAGCGGCGGGGTCTCGGCACGAAGATGATGGAGCGACTGATGGCGTACCTCGAGGAAAACGCGCCCGAGTCGGCCTACGTGAACCTCATGGCGGACGTCGAGGGGTTCTACGAACGGTTCGGGTTCGAGTACACCGCACCCGCCTCGCGTGGGATGTACCTGCGAACGTAGTGGCTGAACCGAGAGACGAGCGACGTCGTTTTCGTCGCCCGTACCGGCCTACCAACCTCGTTCCCGCTCACTCCGGCGAGAGTCGCTTCTCGTACACGAACTCCCGGACACCGAACCCGCCCTCGGCGCGCTCGTCGACGCGCTCGAAACCACGGGATTCGTAGAAGCCCACGCCCACCTCGTTCTCTGCGAAGACGTTCAATCGGAGGCGTTCGATGGACCGTTCACGCAAGCGTTCCTCGACGCAGTCGAGCAGGCGGGTGCCGAGACCCGACCCCCACTCCTCCGAGACGACGTAGATTCGAACGAGCAGGTACGTGTCCACCTCGTCCGAGAACGGTGCAGCGTGGACGAACCCGACGACGGTTCCCTCCGGACGCTCCGCGACGAACACTTCGTGGTCGGCGTGAGTCGTGCTATCGCGGAGGCCGTCGGGGTCGTACCACTCCTCGATGGTCTCGTCGACGGTGTCGGCCCCGATGATCTCGTCGTACGCGGCGTGCCACGAGTCTCGGGCGACGCGCTGGATAGCCGTCGCGTCGTCCGGTTCCGCGCGGCGAATGAGAGGGTCGGCCATACGAAGATTTCGGCACGAACTGTCAAAAGTTTTTCTCGAAGTGTTTTCCCTCGAAGAGTGGTTCGTGCCGGTCGTCCTCGCCGTCTGGCTCGTCGTCCCGCTGGGTCTCGGCTGTCCGTCGTCGAACGGTCGGACCTCGGATAGCCTCGTGTCGTGTGTGGACTGCAAACAGGTGTGTCGAGAGATGTCATGACGAAGTACGTTTAAACCACATGAGGACAAACGAGGGGCCATGGCCGCCATTCAAACGACTGGTCTCACGAAGCGGTTCGGCGACGTGGTCGCCGTCTCCGATCTCGACCTCGAGGTCGAGGAAGGCGAGGTCTTCGGCTTCCTCGGCCCGAACGGGTCGGGCAAATCCACCACCATCAACATGCTCTTAGACTACGTCCGGCCCACCACCGGCAGTGCCACCGTGCTCGGCTACGACGCCCAGGCCGAGACGCAGGCCATCCATCGGCGCATCGGCATCCTCCCCGATGCGTTCGACCTCTACGACCGTCTCTCCGGGCAAAAACACGTCCAGTTCGCCATCGACTCCAAGCAGACCGACGACACCGTCGCGGACATCCTAGCACGCGTCGGCCTCTCGGCCGAGGACGCCGCGCGTCCGGCGGGCGATTACTCGAAAGGGATGCGCCAGCGGCTCACGCTCGGGATGGCGCTCGTCGGTGACCCCGACCTGCTCATCCTGGACGAACCCTCCTCGGGACTCGACCCGAACGGCGTGCGCGAGATGCGCGAAATCATCCGCGCCGAGGCCGCACGCGGCACCGCCGTCTTCTTCTCCAGCCACATTCTCAGCCAGGTCGAGGCGGTCTGCGACCGCGTCGCCATCATGAATCGCGGCGAACTCGTCACCGTCGACACCATCGCCGGGTTGCGCAAGGCCACCGACTCCGGGGCCACCATGGAACTCACGGTCGACAGCGTGCCGGAGGTGGCGCTGGCCGACATCGACGGCGTGACCAACGTCACGATAGACGGCAACCGCATTGTCGTCACCTACACCGAATCGAGCGCGAAAGCCAAGGTCATCAACCGGGTCGAGGAGGCCGGTTCCACCGTCACCGACATTACCACCAAAGAGTCCTCGCTCGAAGACCTCTTTACCACCTACACCTCCGACGCCGGCGACCAGCGGCTCGAAGATAGCGTGACGGACGACGCCGAAGCCGAACAGGGGGCACAAACATGAGCTGGGCAGTCGTCGCGCGCAAGGACTTCGAAGACGCGGCGCGCTCGAAGATGCTCTGGGCCATCACCGCTCTGTTCGTCTTGACCACCGCCGGCGGGATGTACGCGGCTGGCGTCATCCTCGAACAGCAACAAGCCAGTCAGGCGCTCCAGTGGCTCAGTGCGCCAGCGGCGATGATAGTTCCGCTCGCCGCCCTCGTCGTCGCGTATCTCGCCATCGCGGGGGAACGCGAGTCGGGGAGCATCAAGATACTGCTCGGATTGCCACACACGCGTCGAGACGTGGTAATCGGGAAACTCGTCGGCCGTGCGACCGTCGTCTCCGTAGCGACGATTATCGCCTTCCTCGCAGGGGCAGTCGTGCTACTCGTCCAGTACGGTTCGTTCCCGGTCGTCGATTTCGCCCTGGTCGGCCTGAACACCCTGTTTTTCGGGCTGGTGTTCGTCGGAATCGCTGTCGGTTTCTCGGCGATGATGGCGACCCGGTCGCGTGCGATGGCGGGCGCGATAGGGCTGTTCTTCGTCTTCCAGCTCATCTGGGATTTCGTACCGCTGGGCGTCTACTACGTCGTCAAGGGTGGAATGCCGACCGTCACGAGCGGACTCCCGGCGTGGTACTTCTTCGTCCAGATGATAAACCCGAAGAACGCCTACTCGACGCTCTCGACGTATCTCATGAACCCGGAGACGACGCTCCAGTTCGAGCAACTGCTCGGCGGTGACGTTCCCTTCTATCTGCAGGAGTGGTTCCTGGTGGTCATCATGCTCGCGTGGCTGGTCGTCCCCGTGGTACTGGGCTACTGGCGGTTCCGAAGCGTCGACCTGAGCTAACTCGCGGAAAAACCTTCCTCGACCACTGAAACGGTACCGGCACCGTTCTAGCGAAACCAGCGATTAGATTACGCCCGTTCGTTCTGCCGCTTCGATGGCCGCGGCTTCGTTCATCCCGTTCCCGAGAATCGTATAGCGGTCGCGAATCTCGTGGGCCGTCGTGAGCGATTCGACGACCGTCCCGGCGTCGATTCCGAGTTCGTCCGCCGTCGTCGGTGCGCCGATGGTCGCCAGCGCGTCGCGGATTCCTTGCCAGTCGCCGCCGTGGAGGTACTCCGTGATGATGGTGCCAACGCCCACCTGGTGGCCGTGGAGGGCCGCGTCGGGCACGAGTCGGTCGAGTTGGTGTGAAAAGAGGTGTTCCGCGCCGCTGGCCGGGCGTGACGACCCGGCGATGCTCATCGCCACGCCGGAGGAGACCAGCGCCTTGGTGACGACCCACGCCGACTCTTCGAGGCCGGGTTTGATGGAGTCGGCGTTGTCCACCAGCATCTCGGCGGTCATCTCCGAGAGTGCGGCCGCGTACTCGGAGAATTCGACGTTCTGGAGCCGGTTCGCGAGTCGCCAGTCCTTGACGGCGGTGTAGTTGCTGATGATGTCGGCACACCCCGCAGTGGTGAGCCGCCACGGCGCGTCCGCGAGGATTTCCGTGTCGGCGACCACCGCGAGCGGCGGTTCTGCGGCCACGCTGTGCCGGGTGTCCTTCTCGGGGACCGAACCGCGCCCGCTGACGATACCGTCGTGGCTCGCTGCGGTCGGAATCGAGACGAAACCGTGTCCCAACTCGTCGCTCGCCATCTTGGCGATGTCGATGGCCTTGCCACCACCGACGCCGACGAGGTAGCCGGCATCGACCTCACGGGCGACCGCCATGACGCGCTGTACCGATGCAAAACTCGCTTCCTCGACGACGACCGTTTCGACGTCGAATCCCGCGTCCTCGAACTGGTCAGCGACGCGCTCTCCGGCGACTTCGTTCGGCGTCGGACTCGTCACGAGCAGGGGAGTTCCGTGCAAGTGGAGTTCGGAGATGGCATCTACCGTCTCCGAGAGGACGCCGTGGCCCACCAGGACGTTCCGCGGGAGACGAATCCACGTCGACTTCTCGAACATAACCCTCAGTCGTTCGTGCGCCGTGAAACAGTTTCCGCTCCGAGGAGCGCGAATCGACCCGAAGTGGTTTCGGAGCACGCCGTGGCGGTGTGGAAGGAAAAACGGTAAGCGACCGCTGACGGAGCAGACCGGACTATCGAGTGTTACGAAGATAGTTACACTCAGACAACAGTTTCAAATGGATACGGTAATTTTTATAATAGCCCGTCGCAATGCCTTCGGTAGACCAAGCCGGATCCACGGTATTCGAGAGGTCTACACCTATGAACGGGAATATTAACGACAGTGACGATGGAAGCGTTATCGCGAACACGAGCAATCAGAATCGACACGCCTCTTACACCGATGGCGAACCGCTCAGCACGGCAGTGGTCAAAGCGCTCGCCGAGGTCGCCGGGGACGACCCCGCATCGATGGGGGTACCGCTCTACGACGCTATCGACCCGGATGCACTAGACAATCTATTTACCGACAGGCACGATGGCACGCCGCGGATGGGTGGGACGGTCGTGTTCACCATCCTCGATTACGAGGTAACCGTCGAAAGCTACGGTGAAATCGTCGTTCGAGAACAGAGTTAGCGAAGACCTGTAAGCGTCTCTCCACGGGAGTCCCGAGTGGAGACGCCGTTCGTACATTTCTGAACGACGGACCGCCCGCGATCTCATCACGACGGCACCCCCGCCGAGCGTGGTCAGGGACGCTGGCGGGCTATCTCCCGAATCGAACCGGAGAGGAGGTCGACCGCGACGGGGAGACTGTCTTCGTCGACGTCGAAGGTCGCCGTGTGGTGGCCGCCGGGGTGGTCGGTGCCGACGCCGACGTAGGCCGCGAGACCGCCGTTTTTCTGGACCTCCTGCATGAGATACGTCGCGTCTTCGCTCCCGCCGAGCGAATCCCGGCGAATGGGGTTGTCCACGCCCCGGGTTTCGCGCGCGACGCCGTCGACGATGTCGACAAGCCCTTCGTCGCTCTCGGCGCTAGGTGCTTCGCCCTCCGTACTCAGTTCCACCGAACAACCGTGCATCGCCGCCGCGTTTTCGAGGATGCGCTCGGCACGCTCTTTCATGTAATCTTTGAGTTCGGTTGTCTCGCCGCGCACCTCGCCCTCGATGAAGGCGTGTTCGGGGATGATGTTCGTCGCCGTCCCACCGCCGACCAGTCCGGCGTTGACGCGCGTCGGGCCGTCGCTGTGGCGAGGAATGGCGTAGAGGTTCTGGATGGCGGCCGCCATCGCCTGTACCGCGTTCTCGCCTTCGTCCGGTTTACCGCCGGCGTGGGCCGGTTCCCCCTCGAACTCCGCACGGAAGTGACTCACCGCGAGAAAGCCGTCGATGCCGGCGACGACCTCACCGGTCGGGTGGTCGAGACCGATGTGAACCGCGAGCAGATAGTCCACGTCGTCCAGATGGCCGCTTTTCGCCATCGGCTTCCCGCCGGCGACCATCTCCTCGCCGGGTTGAAAGAGCACCTTCAGCGTCCCCTCGAAGTCACTCTCCTCGATGGCCTCGACGACGCCCAGACCGATGGTCGTGTGCGCGTCGTGACCGCAGGCGTGCATCGCGCCCGCGTGCTCGGAGCGAAAGCCCTCGGCCGCCGGAACGTGGTCGTCGTCGGCCGACTCCTCGCGGAGGAGGCCGTCGATGTCCACGCGCAGGGCAATGGTCGGTCCTTCGCCGCGTCCGACGACGGCGAGTGCGCCCGTGAAGCCGCCTTCGAGTCGTTCGAGGATGTCCTCGCGTGCGCCCGCCTGTCGCGCCTGTTCGTACCAGCGACCGAGTTCGGCGTCGTCGGGGACGGCCATGCGCTCGTCTTCGGAGAGCACCTCCGGACCGACGTACAGTTCGTCGACGCCGATGGATTCGAGTTCGGCCACGATTCGGCAGGTGGTGTAGAACTCACGCCACGCGGGTTCGGGGTGACGGTGGAGGTCACGGCGGAGTTCGACCAGGCGGTCTCGGCGTGTTTGCTGGGTCATGTAGGGGCGGACGAAGGCCGCCGTCTTAAAATCTCGAGAGCGGGCAGGGGTTGCTCGTTTCGAGCAGACGTGGGGATTCTGGAGGACTCGACCAGCGTCCGGAACTGCGTTCGGTGGGGGGTCGGCTCGGTACGGCTCGAAGACGGGGTCGTCGAAAGCGCGTAGCACGTTCGTGGTCGTGTTCGCCATGTCGACGTATCACCTCGCACGAACTGTGATTTATAGTCCCGTGTGGTCATGGCATAGCATGATAGAGGTAAAATAGATGGGTGCGTCAGATGAAAGTCGCGACGAAGCGGTAGAAGAAGAGTTGATGGAAGCGAAAGAGGCCCGGAGCGGTCCGCGAATCGAGTTCTACGGCGGGAAGTGGATGAGCACCATCCCCATCGCGCTGTTCATCGTCTGGGCGGTCTTCCAGAGCGGGTTCCTCGGCATCGGGGACACGACGGGGCTCGTCATCGGGATGCTCGTCTCGCTCATCGTGGGCATGTTCTTCGCGAAAGGCGACTGGAAGACCTACGCGAACACCATCTTCGAGGGGATGACCCAGCGCGTGGCTGCGACGGCCATCGTCGCGTGGCTGTGGGCAGGCATGTTCGCACAGGTGCTCCAAGACGGTGGTTTCGTAGAAGGGCTCGTCTGGGCTGCCGACGCGCTGAGCGTCGGTGCCGCGTTGTTCCCGGCGGCGACGTTCATCCTCGCCGCACTGCTGGCGACGGGTATCGGAACCGGCTACGGGACGACCATCGCGTTCACGGGGCTGTTCTTCCCTGCGGGCGTTCTCATCGGCGCGAGTCCGGCGTTGATGTTCGGCGCGATTCTCTCGGGTGCCGTGTTCGGTGACAACCTCGCGCCGGTCAGCGACACGACCATCGTAAGCGCGGTGACACAGGACTCGGACATCGGTGGCGTCGTCGCCTCCCGGTTCAAGTACGCCATCTTCGCGGCGATACTGGCGCTCGCGGGGTACGTCATCGCGGGGTCGATGATGCAGGGAGACCCCGTCTCGGGGTCCAGCGTCCTCGAAGGAGACCCGGTCGGTCTCGTCCACCTCGTCTCGATGCTCATCGTCATCGTGACGGCAGTCGCGGGGCGACACATCGTGGAGGCCATCTCGTGGGGACTCCTCTTCGCCGTCGTCGTCAACCTCACGCTCGGCCTCGCCCCGCTTCAGAGGATGCTCCTCTTCTACGCGCCGAGAAACGGACCGTTCGCGCAGGAACTGGGATTCCTGCCGATAGTGCAGGTCGTCGCGCCGGATGCTGAGACCGCTGGTACCGTCAGCGGGAGCCTCTACGCCGGCGCGGAAGGCTTCTTCCCGCTCATCGTGTTGACCTTGCTCATCGTCGCGGGCGCACAGATCATGATTCGGGGCGGAGGCTTCGAAGCGCTGCAGAACTGGCTGTTGAACAGCGTCGCCACCAGCGTCCGTCGGGCAGAGACAACGATGGTACTCGGGACGGCGGGCGTCAACGCGATGATAACCATCAACACGGCGGCAGAAATCGCTATCGCACCGTACGTCGCCCGTATCGGCCAGCGGTTCAACATCAACGGTTACCGGCGTGCGAACATCCTCGACGCCAATAGCTCCGCGATGGGATACATCTTCCCGTGGGGTGGCGGCGTGTTGGTCGGGTACGCAACGATGATTCAGCTCGTGGACAACAGCCAGTTCGGATGGTTCACGCAGTCGATGGTGGTCAACCCCGCCGAAGTCTGGCTCTTCGTCTTCCACGGCTGGTTCCTGTTCGGCGTCTTCATGCTCTCTGCACTGACCGGATTCGGTCTGGAGTACGTCTCCGACCGCCGCTCCGAGGAGGTGGCACGAGTATGAGTCTCTTCGACAAGTATCTCAAGGGGTGGTCGTTCCGCACGAACAAACCCGAGTTCGACGTGGGTGAAGAGATAGACCTGTACATCACGGGCTACGAGAACGGGACTGCCGTCGCTCGGGTCGGTGACACCATCCTCGACGTCGATGGCGCACCTGTGAGTGCGATAGACACTCACGTCCGACTTCGCATAGAGGAATTCGACGCGAACGACCACGTCGGACGGGCGACGTATCTCGAACCGATAGACTGAGCGTCGTTCTCGGGCCATCTACGGCCGAACTTCTTCGACGTCGACATCGAGACAGGAGCCAGTTACCGTGAGGTCACCAGGTGACATTCAGTTCAGCCAACATTTATAGCGATAGAATCCGTAGTTAATCGCGCAGCACCTGTGGGGGGGTGCCACTCGATGAAGAACGAGAAAAACGACACGAGAGACAGGACAGGGACGAAAACAGACGACTCACGCAGGGATTTCATGAAGAAAGGTGCATTGACGGCTAGCGCAGTCGGACTCGGCCTCGCCGGGGCGGGGACGACCGCTGCACAGCAGAGAGACGACGTGCTCGTGTACACCGACGACTACATCGCTCGAACGCCGTTCCGCATCGTCTCCCAGCTCCCGCAATCCATCACGATTCAACTGCTCAGACTCCCGAACGGCAACACCGTTCCGGAGATCTCGCAGCCGGACGACTACAACGGGTACGCCATGAGATACAGCACCGGTAACCAGAACGTCATCGGTGCGAGCTACGTGTTCACGACGGGAACGCTCCAGGAAGACACTCGCTACCGGTTCGCAACGGAGGCGAACGTCTTCAACGGGCGTCTCAATCTGCTGAACACGACCGCTAGCCGCATCGGCGGTGGCGGTGGTAGCGGAAACTAATCCCACGACGGCTCTTTTTCACGGCGACAGGAGAATCAGTCGGGTCGAAGCAGACGCATAGAAGACGAAACACTCACGCTTTTCGCATGCCCTGAACGTTGTCGAGTTCGATTTCGACGCGGATTCCGGGCGGGAACTCCATGTCGGTGAGACGGCGAGCGACGTCGTTGTGACCGATGATTTCCATCTTCCGCGTGTACACCGTGTACTCCCAACTGCGGAACTGTTTGCTCTCGTCCCCCGAGAGCGTCTTGTACTGTGGCACTCGTTTTCGTTCCGGTGGGTCGGAGTGTGGCCCCCGGAGTTCGGCCCCCTTCCGTTCGACCATCGAGCGGATTTCCGAGACCACCTTGTCGAGAACTGGTCGGTTCCCGCTCTGAAGTAGTATCTTCGTGATGAAAGTCATGGCTGGCTCTGTAGGCAGTATACCGTCCCACTACGTAAAATGTCTGCTTCTGTTTCGGGGGGTTAAATTTCAACATCCCACAGTTTTCTATGAATGAAGGTATAGTAGAATGTAACCCGTGCGCGGAAAATCGTCCGAGAACACCGGTGCTGGTCCGACATTCCTTTAATGGCGAACCTCATAGATGAACGCAATGGCAGTCCAAGCTACGAGCGCGGGTGCGATCCTGTTTCGGGACACCCGCGGTCGCAGGGAATACCTCCTCCTTAAAAGCCGTCCAGGCGACTGGGAGTTCCCCAAAGGCGGCGTGGAGGGCGACGAAGAGCTACAGCAAACGGCAATTCGGGAAGTGAAAGAAGAAGCGGGAATCAGTGATTTCCGCCTCCTCGACGGTTTCCGGGACGATTACAGCTACGTCTTCGAAGCGAACGGCAAGACGATTCACAAGACGGTTCACCTGTTCATCGCGAAATCCTACGAAGCCAGCGCGGAACTCTCGAACGAGCACCGCGACTTGCAGTGGCGCGATTACGAACAGGCAATCAACACCATCACGCAGGACGGTCCCCGAGATATCCTCCGCGACGCACACGAGTTCCTCGAAGAGTACGTCGAGGACTGAAAAAATCGGATTTTTCGGTCGTTATCGACGACGCGCGAGTAGCGTAACTCCTGCGAGCGCGGTCACCGCGACGGCGACACCGAATCCGGGTTGTCCGTCGCTCTCGGTCGTGGTCGTCGTAGCGTCGGTAGTCGTGGTCGTTTCGTCTCCCGATCCATCGTCCGTCGTGGTGGTCGTGGTCGTCCTGGCGTCGGTCGTTCCGTCGGCCTGGACGTTGAGACCACCGTGGGCGATGGCCGAGGCGTTCTCGCCGGTTCCGGCGTAGACGGTGAGACCGTACATGTTCGCCGGGAGTTCGCCGTCGACCGTCGTTTCGTTCGTGACGGTGAGGTTGTCGGCGTCCGATTTCGTCGTCAGCGCCGTGCCGTCGCCGCTGCCAGCTTTCGCGGTGTCGAACAGCAAGACGACCTGTCCATCACCGTTTCCGTCGGTGACGGTGGCGTTCAGCGTGTAGTCCGACTGGCCGCCGCCGACCTGGACGGTGATGTTGTCGAGGTCGGTGAGGGTGAGGTTCATGGTGGCCGTGTCACCTCGCGTCACGTCGTAGATGGAATCGTTGAAGGTGACCGTACCGTTGGTATCGTCTGCCTGTTGGTAGACCAGGGGCGACTGTACAGCAGGGGTTCGTGTGGTGTCAGTGGCGCTCCCGGTGGGGCCTGCCATCGCAGTTCCCGCGAGAAGCGAGACGACCATCAGGGTAGTCAGGGTTTGTCGTACGTTCATAGTTGTCTAGGTAGTAGAGCGGTAAAACCGCATTCACCCGTCGCGTGACGAGCGTACGTGAACGTTCGCAGGAGCAAATAAATGTTTTTTGTTACGAAGCTAGTCGAATCGCTTACCACTCTACGAGCGAAAGAACTGCTATGGGCGAACCGGAGTTCACCTTCGAACTGCGCGTCTGCCGCTGGGCGGAGCGACACTGGCCGCCCGAGGGACACGAGCGCAGCGTACTCGTCGCCCGACAACTCGGCGTCAAGCGCAGGCGATGGGATACGGTCGTCGTGGAGGTGGATCCGGACGCACTCGCACAGCGTAGGCAGTTCGGTCGCGGACGGTTGGACGGCGACCTCTTGTTCGTCGTGCAAAACGCGCCGGAGGAGTGGGAGTGGTATCGAGACGCCCTGCCCGACCCCGGCTATCCGTGGCGATACGTCCGGGAGACGATTCACGAGGCGGACGACCGCGATATTCTAGACGTTCGAAAACGTGGTCGACGCCTCGAACTCCGACGGCGATACGAGTATCCAGACTGGGTTCGACGTATCGTCGCCATCGAGAACAAACCCGACCTGGACGCGAGCGCCGCCCGCGATTTGCGCCCGCAGTTGGAACGGGACGTTGCCTTCGCACTGGCCGACGAGGTGTGGATCGCCACGCGCGAAACGGGGGAGCGAGTCGAACCTGCGCTGCTCGAATCGATGCCGGTCGAGGCAGGCATCCTGACCGTCGGCGAACGAGCGCCAGAAAGGAGTGACGGCGGGGACGGGAGAGACGACACCGGGAGAACCCACGACGCCTCAGTAGCGTGGTTTCCCCGGACGCTCGACGTGAGCGCGCCGGGGACTCGAATTCTGGAACGACCGGCGGGAGGAAAGTACGACCAGTCTGCGGCGCGGTTCGAGTACGTCTCGCCCGAGACGAAACGCGAAAAACGACTCGAAATCGCAGAACGGGCATACGAACGCGGCTGGCGGTCGTACACTCGCACGATGCGTCCGGACTGCCGGCACTTCGAACTGCGACACGAGAACGAGACGATGCTGCCGTACTGTGCGGCGAAAGCCCGCCACCAGACCGCGGCGGAGTGTTCGGGGCGATGCCCGCAGTTCGAACCCGAACCGCCGGCGTGGCGACAGCGAGGGTGGCCCATCGAGGGTGGTCCCGGAAAGGCGATTCAGCGACTGCTCGAATCGCGCCGGGAGCGACATCGACCGGGATAGAAGACGCTTCGAGCGGCGTCGGTGAAAATCGAACGTTATCCCGACTCTTCGACGGAGATATCCTCGCGCGGGACGGCGAGTTTGAACGTCGGAACGGTTCGGTAGACGACCTCCACGACGCCCTTTCGCTTCAGACTCTGGAGTGCGGAACGCACGTCGTCGACGTCGGGGTCGACGTCGAACGCCTCTCGGAGGTTGTTGAGGACGGAGACGACGCTCTCGGAGCGGTCGTCGGGACCAGCGAGTACGTCGAACACCTGTCGCTGGAGTTTCGGCACGCGGACGACGCTCGGCGCGTCACCGTCCTCGTCGGCGACCATGCCGGGTTCCACGTCCACGAGGTCGTTGGCCTCCGTCGTCGCGCAGATGTAGCTGTTTTCGTCCCGGTAGTAGTACTCTTTCAGTTCGTTTTCGAGATACTGGTGGACTTCGCTCCCGCTTTCTAATCCCCACCGTTCCTGTAGTTCGCTGTTTTTCGTGGGCTGGAGTTCGACCAGGTCAGCGAGTCGTTCGCGGGCCTCCTCGGACAGCGTCATCGTCCGATGGGTATGGGTGGGTGTTATTTCCCTGTTGCGGAGCGACCCGAGCGGCGCCCTCGTCTTTTCTGGAGCGGCGTCGGCGACCCGCGTCGTTCTCGGGCATCGGGGACGTGACGAGACCAACGTGAGCAGTCCACCTCGACCGAGTGGTCGGTCGACCAGCGCCAGTGTCCGGTACCTCGTCACGGATGTCACTCGAAGTGCAGTTATCGAAAAACGGTCGCGGTCGAAGCGGGACGGTCAGGCGTTCTCGGCGAACAGTTCGTCGACTGCCGCGCGAGCCGCCAGTGCGGCGTCGTTCGCCACCTTCTCCTCGTCCCGACCCGCGTCGGGCGCGTTGACGTACACGTCCACGTCGAGGATGCCCTCTTCGAACGCGACAGTCACGTCGAAGTCTTTCACTTGTGATTGCTTGATACGTTGGAAGATAACGTCCTCGGCCGCCGTTGCGGCAGTCTGGACAACTTCCTCGTCGCTGACCATTGCTTACGCGCCGCCAGCGCCGCCGGGGCCGGTCGGGCCACCTGGGCCTGCGCCTGCACCGCCGCCGAGCATGGTCTGGAGTTCGCTCTGGAGGCTCTCGAACTGCTCTCGGACGCGTTCTTCTTGCTTTTCGAGCGTCTCGACGCGAATCTCGAGACTGTTGACCTTGTCTTCGAGGTCGTCCTGTGCCTCGTCGTAGTCCGTCTTCACGAAGAGTTCGCCGACCTCGCGGAACATCGTCGTGTCCTCGTCGATGTTCTCCAGTTCGTCGAGCGCGTTCTGTGCATCGGTGAGCTGTGTCTCGGCCTGGTTCTTCTGGACGGCGACCTGCTGGGCCGTATCCTGAAGGTCCTGCAGTTGTTCGAGCTTCTCCTGTGCTTCCGGTGGAAGATTACCCTGCATACCTCGTCTCTCGTGGTGGGGACGGAAAAAGCCACGCTTTTAGACGAGCGCGGGATAGCGGTCGGAATCGACCGCAGTCGGTCGATTCGGGTCGCACTCTTCGGGACACGTTGTCGCCTCCCAACTCGGTCCGACTCGGCCTGACTCGAATCAATTCGTCTCGCTCCGGCAGAACTATTATAGCACGTTGATACGAATCGGCAGGTATGAACGTTTTCGTCGCAGGCGCGACCGGTGTCCTCGGTCGCCGACTCGTCACCGAACTCATCGACAGAGACCACACCGTCGTCGGTCTCACGCGCGACGAACGAGGGGACGAACTCGTCGCCGAACGCGGCGGTGAACCACGACGGGGTGACGTGCTCGACCGCGAATCCCTGCTGGCCGCCGCCGAAGACTGTGACGTGTTGGTCCACGCCGCGACCGCGATTCCGACCAGCCGAAAACCGACGGAAGCAGAGTGGGTTCGCAACGATCGAGTGCGCGCCGGGGGAACACGAAATCTCGTCTCGGTGGCCGCAGAAATCGACGCCCGTCGACTCCTCTTCCAGAGCATCACGTGGCTCGCCCGACAGCCGGACGGGTCGCCGTTCGACGAAGACGCCACGCCAAATCCGGACCGGACGACGCGGTCGGCACTCGACGCGGAGCGAATCGTCCGACGTGGCGGTGACGAACACGGCTTCGAGGTCGGTATCCTGCGCTGTGGGTGGTTCTACGCGCCCGACTCCTCCCACACCCGCCAGATGGGTTCCGGACTGCTCGACGGGACGTTTCCCATCCTCGGTGGCGGACTCCTCGGAAGACGGGACGCGACGCTCTCGATACTCCACGTCGAAGACGCGGCACGGGCGTTCGCCACCGCAGTCGACTCCGACGCCACCGGTCTCTGGCACGTGACCGACGACGAATCGGTCACGTTCGCAACCTTCCTGCGGACGTTCGCCGACCACCTCGGAGCGTCGACGCCACGCCGGATTCCGGGGTGGCTGGTACGTCCAGTCGTCGGCACGGCGTCGGTTCGCCTGCTGACGCAGTCTGCACCGACCTCGAACGAGCGGTTCCGCGCAACGTTCGACTGGGAACCGCGCTACCCGACCTACCGGGATGGTCTCGCCGACGTAGTCGAAACGTGGCGCGACGACGGAACGCTCGTCGAGATGGGAGATACCCCGTCACTCGAACCGCGTTCCACGTCCGGGATGGCTGGGAGCGGCGAGTGACTGAAAACTGACCGTCGCTGGCATCGCGCTCGGTGCGTACCTGCTCGTCAATCCGGTCCACGGCGTCCGCACGTCGCCACACCGGTTCCGTTGACGCTGTTCCAGTCGACGTTCGTCGGCCTCGTGGTGACGCTCTCATCCGTGGTCGGGGTCGTCTTCCCGTGGCGCGGGCGGAAGTCGGGAGCGCGGTGTTCACACTCTCGATGACCCGCATCGCTCGCGTTCGGCATCTACTTCCACTTTCTCGTCCCGAACCCGGACGACGTTCACGCCGTCGGTGGGCCGTGGGAACTGCCCGTCTTCCTGACCGTCGTGCTGGTCGCAACGGCGGGACTGGGTGGTGGCGGCGGCGCGTGGTTCAAGTGGCAGCCGACCGAGAACCAGGGACCGCGATCTAGCGACCGTCGACCGAGGTGGCCCGGCCGCTCGTCGAAACCTCCTCCGCCACACCTACCAACGTCTGCCAGGTGTTCAGGGCGGCCCGGAGCGCGACGAGGTCGTCGGCTTCGATGCGAACGACGAGGGTCTTTCCGTCGCGGTCGATCGTCGCCCGCGAGCGGTCGCCCGCTATCTCGCCGACTTCCTGTTCGACGCTTCGGAAAACGAGGACTGTGCGCTCGTCGGTTTCGTAGTCGAATTCGAGAAACGCGTCGTGAGACACGGCGTTACCGGACGTTGACTTCCTTCACGTCGCGGCTTCGTTCTTTGAGCAGGACGCGGTGCCCGCAGTACGGACAGCGGACGCCGCCGTACTCGTCCAGTTCGACGTCCCGCTTGCAGCGCGAGCACTTGTAACTCATTCTTCGTCGGAGAGGGCGGCGCGGATGGAACGCTTGACGGTCTGTCCAGCGGGCGTCTGTGGACGGTAGGTCCCGCCAGCGAACTTGTAGTCACACCGAGCACACGCCCAGATACCCGTGCCCTTCCGGTCGACGGTGTCGTTCCCGCACTCCGGACAGGTGTGGTTTTCGTGCATGTTCGATTCGATTTCGGAGACGCGCTTGCGTGCGACGCGGCCGTATCGCGCTCCGAACCGTCCGGCGCTACCGGTCCGTGATCGACTGTCTTCGGCCATAGTAGCGGAGATTAACCCGAGAACACTGATAAACCCTTTGAGTTTACGTCGGGGGGCGGGCCAGCGCGTACGCGACGACGAGCACCGCCGCGAGCAGTCCGACCACTGCCGCCGGAAACGACGTGAACTGTCCTGCTACGAATCCACCGCCCGAGAGCGTCGGGATCGCTGCGAGCACTGCGTCGTAGCGAGAGGCCATGTAATTACATATAATTAGCCACCCTCAAAAGGGCTGTGGCTACTGGAACCCCGCGCCTTCCAGGACTTCGTTCAGGTCCTCGCGCACGCGTTCGCCGCGTTCGCGGTCCATCGCCGTGGTGACGACGCGGTTTTCCTGCACGCTCGACCCGTCACGCAAGAGCAGTCGGACGTTCCCGTTCTCGTCGGCCCGCGTCGCTTTCGCCCGGACGCCGGAGGACGAACTCGAACCGCCCGCGGTAATCGGCCCGGGAACGATCTTCTTGACGTGCGGATGGGACGCGACCTCCCGAATCGCGCGCATCCCGTCTCGGTTCCCGATGAGCGTGGAGTGGGCACCACCCAGTTTCTCGCTTGGGGGCGTCTCGACGACCTCCAGCGACCGCTCTCCCCGGCGTTCGAGCACCTCCTCGACCGGCTTCTCGTCGCCCACCCGGTAGAAGTCGTGGTGCAGTTGGGCGCGCACCGCTCGAATCACGTCCCGGTCGCCCGCCGCGTACACCTCCTCGGGGCGCTTTCGTCGAACCTCGTCCGCGATTCGCCCGGCGAAATTGCGGAGTTCGACCACCTCCCGTTCCCCGTCTTCGGGCGTCGTTCGGACGTCGGTCACGCCGACCACCTCCTCGTCCAGCAGCATCGTCATCGTCGCGTGGTCACGGGACAGGTCGAGAACCACCGTGTCGGCGTTGTGCGTCCGGCAGACCAGACAGTAGTCGCCTGGACGTTCGAGCGAGGACACGCACTGCCGACACTCCATGGACCTCACTTTCCAATCGTCGGGTTTAGTCTCCCCGTTTCGGAATGGGATACCGTGAGCGGACGAAGCATCGGATGGGAGCACTCACCGCCGTCGTACTTGACTCGCTGGCGTCCGCTTATTCCCTCCCGACGAAACGGTGAGTGTGGATCCCTGTCACTCCTGTTCCATTATCTCCGCGATACCCTCGCCGCAGGCGCTACAGTACTTTGCTCCCTCCGCGACGGCGGCCCCGCAGTTCGGACAGGTCATGCCGACCGGGTCCGGTTCGGTCGGCAGCTCCGCCCCGCAGCTTCGACAGTAATCTGCATCCGGGTCGACGTCCGCGCCACACGCCGGGCACTCCCGTCCAGACTCCCAGAGCACCCGACGCTGTGAGTCGTTGACGTACTTGTACGCCGCGTAGGCCAGATTGCCGATGCCGAGCGTCCACCAGAACGTCAGCAGCGCGAGGACGACGTGGACGCCGAAGTCGCCGTAGTTTCGCTTCACGAGGACGACCCTGTCGGGTGCCTCGGACTCGATTCGCCACCCCTCCGCGAGTGCGGCGTCGACTTCGCGCTGGATTCGACTACTTCGCATCCTCGCATCTCCGTCGAGTTCCCTGTATCGTTTCCATTTTCGTTCCCGTTCGAAGTACGTTGGCGAGGGGGAAATGGCTATCCCACGTCGAGGTGGGTGGTCATCCCATGACGAGCGGATCGGCTTTCAGGAACTCGCGTAAGAAGACCGTGGCGTACGACCCCGAAGGAAGCGAAAATTCGAACGACAGCGGGT
The DNA here is from genome assembly GCF_054177595.1 of Haladaptatus ordinarius. Taxonomy (NCBI): domain Archaea; kingdom Methanobacteriati; phylum Methanobacteriota; class Halobacteria; order Halobacteriales; family Haladaptataceae; genus Haladaptatus; species Haladaptatus ordinarius. The sequence continues at coordinate 21,396 of NZ_JBPEHH010000001.1, forward strand.
CGTTCGACAGCACGAACTCGGTTCGAACCAGCATCGCTCGACGAGTGCCGGTCGAGTAGAACTCCCCGGGCAAGTTGAAATCGGCGGAGTCGAGGTTGAGGTCGGCCAGCACCTCGCGCTCGATGTCCCCCTGTTCGCCCTCCGCAAGTTCCGTCTCGGTGCCGACCAGCGGTGCGGTGACGAACGCGCGACCGCGTTCACAGTGGCGCTCGATGGTGCGGACGCGTTTTTCGGTCACGCGCTGTCGTCGGTCGACGTCCGGAACGACCAGTCCGTCGACCTCCTCGGCGAAACAGACCACGTCGCCAGCGACGGGTCTGTCGAACGGCAGTCCTCTGCGGAGTCGTTCGCTGAGAATCCGGTTGAAGACGAACGACTGGGCCGCGTTCACGAGCAATCGCTGGAGGTTGGTCGGCAGGGCTTCGAGCGCGGCCCGAAAGTCCGCAGGTTCGGGGTCCTCGCTGCCGTGTTCTGCGAGTTGGTGGACCATCGCTCGCTCGAATCCCAGTCGCTTCGGCAGGGCGTCGAGCGCGGCGTTCCAGTCCGGTGCGATCGCCTCGACTTCCCGACGGGCCTCCTGGGTGTCTTCGGGTTCGGTTTCGAAAGGATTGCCGACGTAGGCCATCACCGCCTTCTCCCACTCGCCGCGAACGACGTGCAGGCCGACTTCGTGCGTGACGGGTCGCCGACTGCCGAACCGCTGTTGACCGAAGAAGTTCGGCACGGCGAGTCGATTTGGGTCTTGTTCGCCAGCGAATTCTCGCAGTTCGTCTGCGATCTTCTCGGCGTTCTCCTGTCGGTCGGGATTCGAGACGGTTATCTCGAACTCGTTGCCCGCGAGGTCGCCGAACTGGAGCGCCCGTCCCGCCCGCCCCACCGGTTCGATGTCGGCGTCCCCGAGGTCGGGAAGGTCGTCGTGGTCGACCTTTCGGAGACTGAACAACTGCGTCGTCACCGCCCGCTTGTCCTTCGTCCCGGCCCACGAGACGCGTTCGCGGCTGATGCCGAGCGCGCTGGAGAGCCTGCGGGCGAAATCGTTCGTGTCCCACCCGCGCAGGGTCACCCGGACGACGAGGTGGGGGTACGCCCCCGAGTCGGCGTCGAGCGGCTCGGTGTCGAATCGCTCGATTTCGCGCACGCGAAAGTCGTCGTTCGTCTCGCGGAGCGTGCCCCCCACACCGTCGGTGTCGCTGACGTAGTACTCCATACCGACCACGGTCTCGACAGGATGTGCCTCGCGCATTCGTCCGGAGATTGGACCCGGATAGAACTAAAAGCTGTACTCTGTGAGTTCGAGGTAGCTCATCGCCACCCCGATGGCCTCGTCGGGAGCGACCATCCCCGATTCGGGGTCGTATCTCACGAACCCGGCGTCCGCCATCTTCGGGAGGTGGACGTGGTAGAGCTGTATTTCGACCCGCTCTACGGCGTCGGATGGGGCATCGGTGGTGGTGTCCGTCTCCTGGTCGACGAGGTGACGGGCGAGGTCGGCAATCGGGACGGGCCTCGATTCCTTGTGGAGGGAAGAGAGCACGCGTCGGCGACGGGAGTCTCCGAGCACGTCGAAAATCGTCTCGATGGACCCGTCGAACGTTTCGTTGGACGACTGCGTCTCGGTTTCGAATTTCGTTCGCCGTTCGATCATCGGTTGAGTAGTGGCATGTCACGACGAAGAACGGTGTGCCTACGTACGTTGGTATCCGACGAACGACCGCTCCCGTTCCGGACGGCCAGAACGCAAGCCCCCATCGATGCGGAACCCGGTCGAGGGGTCGAGTGAGAGGGTGGTGTTTATAACGTCTACCGGATGTGCTTCGGAACGGTCGTTTCGAGTCGGTCGCCGGCGTCGAACTCCACACGGCATCGACGACGGAATCGGAAAAACTGTGTCGACTCCCCGGAGCGGTCGCTCTCCGGGTGTCGAGCGGTCACTCTCCGGGTGAGGTGTGTCTCCGGCCGGGCGTTTTTCGGGGAGTCTGCCGAAAAAGGAGCGGTCAGTGGTCGTCTTCGCGCCACTTGTGCTCGCACTCGGTACAGACGAAAAACCGCGTCTCGCTCTCGTCTGCCGAGCGAATCTGTTGCATGTACCAGTAGGCTTCGTCGTTGTCGCAGTTCGGACACTGCGCTCCGGTCGTCGGAAGACCACTGCTCTCGCCACTACTCTCGATAATCTCGCTGACTTCCTGGTCTTCGGTAACGACGTACTCGCTGGCGTCACCTCTTGGCTTCTCGTAGCCACAGCTTCCACAGACCCAAAAGCCATCGTCTGCTTTCATCATGGAACCGCACTCGTCACAGAACTCCATCGTTGTCCCCGGATAGCCGACGCGCCCATTTAAGTGACGTGCTTCTCAACCCTCGCCTTCCGACTGGTACGGTTCGCCAACCGCCTCTCGCGGCAGGACGTTGTTAATTTCGACTTCGAGGTCTTCGGCCGACCGGTAGGACTCCTGTTCGGTCTGTGAGACCAGTTCCCCGAGGTTCTCCTCGCCCTCTGCGAGTACCAGCGTCACGTCGTCCAGTTCCGTCGACGCCTCGTCGCGCGAGACGGGATAGTCCAGTTGGTCGAGCGTGGACTCTAGATGGCTGAATTTGACAGTACGAGACATGGTACCTACGTACATCGGACACGGTATTAGCTGTTGTTGCGGGACGTGTCGCGGTCACAACCACGAGGCTATCCCCATCACAATCGTCTTGAGCACGCGGTCGGTACGTCGAATGGAATGTTCAGTATCGACAGGCGAGTGCTCGCGCTGGCGCTGGCGCGGATGGCCGACGCGGTCGGAAACTCCTTTCTCATCGTCGTCCTGCCCGTGTACATCGCCAGCGGTGCGGTCTCCGGCGACACGTTCGGTCTCGCGGAGACGTTGGTGACCGGCATCGTCCTCTCGCTGTTCGGCTTTCTCAACAGTTTCACCCAGCCGTTCGCGGGGCGCATCTCCGACCGAACCGGCAAGCGCAAAGTGTTCATCCTGTTCGGACTGGCGATTCTGACGGTGACCAACGTCGCCTACGCCTTCGCCGGAAGCTATGCCTCGCTTCTGGTCATCCGTGCGCTCCAGGGAATCGGCGTCGCCTTCACGATACCCTGCACCATCGCGCTGGTCAACGAACTCGCGACGACAGACACGCGCGGCGGAAATATGGGTCTGTTCAACACCTTCCGGTTGCTCGGGTTCGGTCTCGGCCCAATCGCGGCGGGGACGGTGGTGGACGGCGGCCCGTACGACCTCTTCGGCTTCCAGATGACCGGCTTCGACGCCGCCTTCTACTTCGCGGCAGTCGGGGCGCTCGTCAGCTACCTGCTCGTCACGCTGTTGGTGAGCGACCCGGAGAGTACGAAAGCCAGCGCTGGCGAGGAGTTCGAACTGTCGGTGCGCGACAGTCGGGGTCTTGACCCTGTGTTCACGCTCGGACTGGCGACGCTGTTTCTGGCGGTCAGTATCGCGCTTTTGGCGACCATCGAGCCGATGATAAACGAACGGCTCGACCAGGGGAAGACGTGGTTCGGACTCCAGTTCGCGGCGTTCGTCCTCGTGCAGGTCGTCCTCCAGACACCGGTCGGGCGGGCGAGCGACCGCTTCGGACGCCGCCCGTTCATCGTCGCCGGACTCGTCGTGCTCGTTCCCTCGACGCTGGCACAGGGGTTCGTCGACACCTCGATGCAGATGCTCGCCGCCCGACTCGTGCAGGGCGTCTCGGGCGCGCTGGTGTTCGCCCCCGCACTCGCGCTCGCGGGCGACCTCGCGCGCGAGGGACAGTCGGGGACGCAACTCTCCATCCTGACGATGTCGTTCGGACTGGGCACCGCCATCGGCCCGCTCGCGTCGGGCTATCTCGTCCAGTTCGGCTTCGCGGTTCCGTTCGAGGTCGGTGCGGTGCTGGCGGCGTTCGGGGCCATCCTCGTCTACACGCAGGTCGAAGAGACGGTCGCGCCGGGAGCGGACGTGCGCCCAGCGCCCCAGGATTAGCGGACGTTTCTGTCACTCGAACTCCGCGTCGCGGTCGTCCAAGAACGCGGCCATCCCTTCGCGCTGGTCGTGCGTGCCGAACAGGGAACTCCAGAGGCGGCGCTCGTAGGTCAGCCCCGACGACTGTGTGCTCTCGTGAACCTGATTCAGTGCTTCCTTGGCGGCCTGGAGTGCGAACGCCGGGCGCTCCGCGAGGTCGCCTGCCATCTCCGCGACGTGGTCTGCGATCTGGTCGTGGGCGACGACTTCGCCGACCAACCCCATCTCGTGGGCGTCCTGTGCGTCGACTCGCTCGCCGAAGAAGACGAGACGGCGTGCGAGTTCGTCGCCGACGATGCGCGAGAGGCGCTGTGTGCCACCCCAGCCGGGGATGATGCCGAGGTCGATTTCCGTCTGGCCGAGGACGGCGTTCTCGCTCGCCACCCGCAGGTCGCAGGCCAGCGCGAGTTCACAGCCGCCGCCGAAGGCGTAGCCGTTGATGGCCGCGATGACGGGGGCGGGGAACGATTCGAGCGCGTCGGCGACCTCGTGGCCCAGTTCGGCGTACTCCTGTGCCTCAGCCGTCGAGAGGTCCTGCATGTGGCCGATGTCGGCTCCTGCGACGAACGCCTTCTCGCCCGCGCCCGTGAGCACGAGCGCGCGAGCATCCTCTGTTTCGGCTTCGGCGATGGCCTCGCGGAGCGCGTGCAGCGTCTCCACGTTCAGCGCGTTGAGTCGGTCGGGGCGGTCGACCGTGAGCGTCGCCACTTCGCCGTCGAACTCGAGCCGTACCGTGTTCCAGTCGGACATGACTGAGGTGTCTCCCGGTGGCCGGTTAATCGTTGCGACGGGGGGTATGACGACGGAGAATAGTAGACCCACGAACGACCACCCAATTCGACGACCGTCGGGACGTGTCGCCCGGGACCACGAGAGACACTGACGAGAGCGTCCGGCGTCTCCGCTCGCCTCACTGCTCGGGGTCGATGTTCCCGTGTGCGGTGAAGACGTTCTCGGGGTCGTACGCGGCTTTCACTTCCGCGAGACGCGCCGCATTCTCGCCGAACGGAACCTTCGATGGCTCCTCTTCGAGACCGGGGAAGTTGACGTACTGGCCGCGCACTTCGGGATGCTCTCGCATCTCCGCGATGCCCTCGCGCACCCACGCGATGGCCGCTTCCGTCTCGCGCGGGTCGTCCCAGTTGGCCTCGAAGTTGAGGGCGTACGGCGCGTCCCGGTGGGCGAAGGCGGTCTCGTTCTCGCCGACGCGGGCGATTTCGCCGCCGAGGTGCCAGATGTCGACGGTCGAGAGTGCCACCGGACACCGCTCCGAACAGGCGACGATGCTCTCGACGACGTCGTCGTTCAGGTCGTCCAGATAGAGCGACTTCCAGTAGTAGTACCGGCCGTTCGGGTAATCTTCGTCCAGCATCGTCTGGAGTTCGACGTAGGGCATCGTTCCGCTGAAATCCGCGACCGGGTCGGCGAACTCCCGGACGGGCCGAAGTTCCGCTTCGCCCGCTTCGGGGTCGCCAGCGTAACAGCCGAGGAAGACGACGGCCGGGTCGCCCCACGACGATTCGGGGAACTCGTCCATCTCGGGCACCCACGCGTAGAACGGGAGCAGACTCACCTCGTCGGGGACGTCTTTTGCGTACTCCCGGAAGAACTGGAGGGCTTCGGCCGCCCTGTCGCCCTCGTGCCAGACGAAACACGTGGCGACCTCCGGTCCGACCGGGTGACACTCGTACTCGAACGCGGTGACGACGCCGAAGTTACCGCCGCCACCGCGGAGCGCCCAGAACAGGTCTTCGTCTTCGTCCTCGCTGGCGGTGACGAACTCGCCGTCGGCGGTCACCACGTCAGCCGAGACGAGGTTGTCACAGGAGAGGCCGTACTTCCGGCGGACGTGACCCATCCCGCCGCCCAGCGTCAGACCCGCGATACCCGTATCGGAGACGACGCCGCCCGGCACGGCCAGTCCGAACGCTTGCGTCTCGCGGTCGACGTCGCCCCACGTCGCACCCGCACCGGCGCGAACTCGTCGCTCGTCCGGTTCGACTCGCACCCAGTTCATCGGTTCGAGGTCGACGACGAGTCCGTCGTCCACCGTCGCCCGCCCGGCGACGCCGTGACCCCCACCCCGGACCGCGATTGGCAGGTCGTGCTCCCGCGCGAAGGTCACCGACGCCGTAACGTCCGCGACGCCTTCACACCGGGCGACCATCGCCGGTCGGCGGTTTATCATCCCGTTCCACACCCGCCGTGCTTCGTCGTACGCCTCCTCGTCTTCGGGCGTGACGAGGTCGCCTTTCAGTTCGGAGTCGAACGCCTCCACTGCCGATTCGAACGTCTCGGTCGTCGATGCGGTAGTCTCGATTGCCATGTTCCCCACCGCCCACGGGTACCACCGGAACGTCAATAAACACGACTGCAAAATGGTCTGACACGGTTCGACCGGGGAACAAGGCCTGGATTCAGGCGAGGAAGAAGATGAGCACGCTGATGGCCATCACCGCGAGGATGACTGCGCCCGCGAGCGCACCGCCCATGGCGATGACGGCGTTGGCGTGACTCGCCAGCGTCTCGGTGCGGTCGTTGCCGAACACCGTCACCTCGGCGTGTTCGCTCTCCATCCCCGCCTCTATCGGTTCGAGGTCGTCGGTTGCCTCCGCGATCAGCCCATCGACGAGGTCGATGAGTTCGTCGTGGTCGATAGCCGCACCGACCTGGTTCGAGGATTCGACCATGTTGACGATGTGCGTGTCGGTCGTCATCACCTCGATTTCGTCCGTGTCGACAGCGTCGACGATTCGGTCTCGCAGGCCGGGTTCCATGTTGTTCCCATCCACGAGCACGTAGGCCGTCCGCTGCTCGGCGACCTCCACCACCGCGACCCGCACGCCGAGCGGCCCGATGCCGTCGGTGGGCGTCCACTCCGTCTCGTCCCACGCGACGCCGAGTCGGGGTCGGCCGCGTTCTGCCTGACCGAGTTCGTTCGCGGTAGCCGCCGCGGCCTGAATCATCTGGAACGACCGCTCACTGCCGGGGTAGACGTGACCGATGTCCTCGCCCTGAAGTCCGTTGTTGCAGTTGTGGGCGTCGACGAGCATCACGTCGTCCAGTCCGTTCGACCGGGCTTCCGCGGTCGCAGCGAGTCCGACCGCGTACTCGACGTCGTCGGCGAACTTCGGCGAGTAGGTGGCGGCGAACAGGGCGTCGTCGCCGAACCCTTGCCCGACGATTTTGGCGTCCCCGTTCTGCGCCCTGACGCTCGTCGTCGCGCTGTCGCTGTACTCGATTCGGTCGTAGGCCGCCCGTGCCGTTTCGATAATCGTGTCTACCTCGCGTTCGGTGACCAGGTTGAAATCGTGTCCAGCGGTGGCGTGGGGTGGAAACGCGAGCCCTTCGGCCTGACTCGCCACGCGCCGAGGGAGGTTTCCACCGCCTATCTCGCCCATCGGGCCGGGGTGTATCATCGGCAGGACGAACCGGGCTTTCTCGCTTCCATCCCACCGACGAAACGAGAGCACGGTGACGGGAACGACCGCCTTCTGGCCGATCTGTTCGAAGAAATCTTCGAGTTCGCGGGTGCCCTCCGCGATGTGTCCGATGAACCCCCGGATAAAATCGAGCGAACTGACGCCGAGACTGCGCCGCCACGGTCGGTCGATGACGACGAGAAACCCCCACACCCCGAGCGCGTACATTCCGCTGACGATGGCCAGCACGATGAAATCTCGCGGCGTGATGACGCCGAGCGCCTGGGGTGCTTTGTCGCCACGAGCGAGCAGGTTCTGTACGAGCGGGCCACCGACCTCGAAGACGCGAATCGTCTCGCTGTAGATGAAAAAGAGGAGCGCGGCGGTTCCAGTCTGGATGCTCGCCGGAATCGTTGCGACGAGAAACGAACTTCGCGAAACGGCCATCACGACGAGGAGGCGAAATGCGAAGACGGACGCGAGGCTGACGATGAGTGCGTCGAAGACGAACTGCTGTCCGACCCACGTGAACGCGGCGATGATTCCCGCAATCGTCAGCACCGCGACGACGAGCACCTCGCACGTCAGCGCCAGCAGCGACGACCGGTTGTAGGTCAACTGGCCGCCGAGACGGCGGTCGACCGGCGTCGTCAGCACGCTCGCGGCGACCGTCGGAATCCCGATGAAGAAGACTCCTTCCCACGCGTCCTGAAGGATGTACTGTGAGTCGAAGGCCCCGACACCCGTAATGGCCGCGATGAGCAACGCGAAGGCGACACTGGCGTACCACCGAGGCGCGCGAAAGATGTAGCGCGAGAGACCCGCCAGGTCGCTTTGTGTCGCAGTCATTGCAGGAAAGCTACGCCGGGGAGAGTTAAAGAATGCTACTCACAGATGGTGAGGAAGTTTTCGAACACTTCCTCGCCCTCGGCGGTGTGTGCCACTTCCGGGTGCCACTGGACGCCGTACAGGTCGCGGTCGGTGTCGCTCATCGCCTCGATACCACACACGTCGCTGGTGGCGGTGCGCTCGAAACCGGAGGGAACCCGCTTTACTTCGTCGGCGTGGCTCGCCCACACGCGCGTCTCGGGCGCGAGCGACCCCACGAGTGGGTCGTCGTCTTCCGTTATCTCGACGGTCACGTCCGCGTAGCCACCGTAGTCTCCCTCGCCGACCTCGCCATCGAAGACGTGTGCCATCACCTGCATGCCGAGACAGATGCCGAGAACCGGCACGCCGAGGTCGAGATACTCCGCAGAGTGTCCGATGTCGTCCATCGACGGGCCGCCGGAGAGGACGAGTCCGTCGGCGTCGATTTCCCCGGGCGGGGTCGTGTTGTCGACGAGGTCGGTCTCGATGCCCATGTCCCGAAGCGCCCGATGTTCGAGGTGCGTGAACTGGCCGTGGTTGTCCACGACAAGAATCTTCGTCATTGACGGGCGCTATGAAGGGAACGAATAAAAACGCCTCGTCACCGTCTCGCCGCGATTGCGCCGCCGAGCAAGACGAGTGCGACTGCGACCGCTCCCCACTCGGGATGTGCGGCCAGTTCGTCCATCCCCGGCAGGTCGTTCCGTTCCTGGGTCACGTCGCCCGTCGTTCCGTCGCCCGGCGACTCGCTGGTTTCCGCCCGCTTGACCACGAGCGTTCCCGCCTCCGCCCCACTCACGCGCACGGCGTGTTCGCCCGGCGACTCCGCCCGGTAGGTGAACTGAACGTCACGGGATTCTCCCGCCGGAACGGCCACCCGCTTCGTCTCGACGACGGTTCCCGCGACGGACAGTTCGGCGGTGGCCGTGCCGTCTCCGTCGCCCGCGTTCTCGAGCGTCGCGGTCACGGTCACCGACTCACCTTCAGACACTTTCGATGGGTCAAGCGAGGCGTCTGTCACCCGAACGTCGGCGCTTGCTCTCGTCACCCGCACGGTCGCGGTCGCATTGTCCGTCTGGCCCTCGCTATCCACCGCGGTTACCCGCGCGGTGTATTCGCCGGGCGACTCGAAGACGTGCGTGGCCGTCGGTTGCTTCGTCGTCTCGTCGACCGACCCGTCGCCGTCGAAATCCCAGCGATACTCGGTCACGTCGTCGTCCGGGTCGGTCGTCCCGCTCGCGTCGAAGGACACCGGTTCACCCGTCTTCGCTCCATCGTCCGTCCCACTCGCAGTGAGTGCGGCCTCCGGCGGCGCCCCACAACCGCCGGGTTCGACGACGAGAGGTGCGTCCATGTCGAGTTCGGTCTCGGTCGGATTGGCGACGCTGCCGGAGAGGAACGTCCACGAGTTCACCGGTTCCGACCCGAAACGCGGGTCGTGCAGGGCAGCCGCCTCGTTCCACCGCGGGGAGACGGTCGTCCGGAACTCACCCGACAGCCCCCGGAAGACGGCTCCGTCGACGCGCGACCCGGTCCAGGTCCAGTCGATGCGGTTGCGCGACCAGCGGTCGTCGCGCCCCTCGTACGTGTCGTCCATGAGCACCCACTGACCCGACGCCGGGAGGCCGCCGAATCGGAACGTCACCGCGCTCATCGGCAGTCGTTGTCCGGTCCGACTGGCTCGTCGCTGGTCGTGGAGTATCACGAGGCTCACGACGCCGTCCGGAGCCTCGTAGAGGAACATCGTGCTCCCGTTGTCGCGGGTGAGCGACGAGGGTGCGAACGAACTGTACGACCAGTCGCTCGGTTCGGTGTGGGGATTTCGATAGTCGTAGAACTCGACGACGTTCTGGTTGCCCTGGACCGGTTTCACCGGGACGCAGGTGTCGCCCTGCTGGACGGCGTAGGTGTCGTGGTCGGACGCTGGCGCGTCGGGGAGGTCGTCGCCGGGAAGACCGGGTGGCGGGAGTGCGGCGGCCGTGCCGAGCGTGGAGAGGACGAGGAGGACACTCAGGACAGCGCGTCTGCTCATCGACGATTCGACCTCGCGGTTCGGTGCGGGCGGCTCGCGGTGATTCGACGTCCCATATTCTCGGCGTGTCCGCTTCGTGCGGACTATCGTCGCCGAAGACGGACGTTCTCCTCTTTGTAATGGCCCGCCTGAAGAACGCGCAGGTCGTGCCTATGTCGCCCGGACCGGAATGGACTACGCGAGACGCGTCGGTGCGAACTAAGCTACGGGGACCATCACGACGAACAGCGGAACCGTATAGAAAACCTGCTCGAACGGGTCGGTGGCGAGAGGATTGCGCCGAGAACGAATGCCGAGATCAGGGCGAGCAGGACGGTTTCGACGGCGTGTTCGGCAGAGACCGAGCTCGCTGCTCTCCTCCCGAAATCAGCGACCTTCTGCGAGGAGTGCAGGCAGGTCGTTTATTGAATCGACGACCGCCGCCGCGCCCGCGGCCTCGTACTTCCGACGGCCGTCCTCGCCCGTCAGTCCTCCCGTCAGGACGCCGACGCCGAAGTACTCGCGGTCGGGGTCGGTCTCCGCGGCGTTCACGGCGGTTCGAACGTCGTCCAGCGTGTCGCCCACGAAGACGACCGAACTCGCGTCGAAGCGGTCGGCGAGCGTCGTCAGCGCGTACGGATGTGGCTTGCCCTGCTCCCAGTCGTCCATCGTGAATCGGTGGTCGTCGGCCACGTCCAGTCCGGCGCGTTCGAGGGCGATGTCGGCCTCGGCTGCGGGTCTGCCGGTGACGACTCCGACCGGATGGGTCGCGGTGAGTTCGGTTATCGTCTCCGGGTCAACCAGCACGGGTTCGTCGTTGATGTAGCCCCGCGTGGAAAGCGTCGGTTCCGCGCCCTCTATCTCGGCGTACAGTTCCCTCCCGAGGTAGAGTTGCTGGAACACCTCGCGCAGTCGTTCGGGATTCCACGCATCCCGGACCCGGGCGAGGGCGTCGTCGGAGAGCGCGGCGGCCACGACTGTCTCTGCGGCGTCAAGTCCGCCGCCTTCCTCGGCGATTCGGTCGGTGAACGTCTCGATGGACTGGTCGAGTCCGTCGCGCGAGGCGAGAACGTACAGCGCTGCGGCGTACGTGAGCTCCCAGTCGTTGTTGAAGCCGCCAGCGTCTTTGAACGCCTGCACGTCGTCGTTCGATATCGTATCGTCGTACAGCTTTTCGACGGACTCCACGATGGCCCGTCGGTAGGAGTCCGCCACGTCCACGAGCACTCCGTCGACGTCCAGCACGAGAGCGTCCACGTCCATGTGCTGGCGTTCGTGCGACGGAGTATGGGTCTACCGAATCACCTTTTTCCGTCTCCCCTCCGAAACACGACCGAGGCAGTACGACGAACTCCAGCGAGTCTACGGACGCGAGGAGTACTACTGGGGAACGGACCCCAACGAATTGGCCGAGGTTGTTCTGGAGTTCGCCCCCGACCGCCAGGCCCCTGCTGCGGTCGATATCGGTGCAGGTGAGGGTCGAGACGCGGTCTACCTCGCCGAATCGGGGTACGGCGTCCTCGCGGTCGACCCGGTGCCCAACGGACTCGAGAAGGCCGAGCGACTCGCCGCGGAGCGCGGTGTCGAGATTCAGACCCGCGAGGCCGACGTAAACGACCTCGACTTCCCGGCGATGGACGTGGTGTACTCCTGTGGCACGCTCCAGTATCTCCGTCCCGAGAACCGCGAGCGACAGTTCGACCAGTTCAAAACCGACACGACGGACGGCGGCATCCACGTCCTGTCCGCCTTCGTCGACCACCCCGACGTTCCGCCAGCGCCCGACTGGGGAGAGAACGAACACTTCTACGAACAGGGCAAACTCAGGGGGTACTACGACGACTGGGAGGTGCTGGCGGAAGACGAGTTCGTCTTCGACGTTCACGCGAGAACGGCTCTCGTGAGCCAATCAGAATCGCGTTCGGATTCTGATGACGATAATTCCGGCGGAGAGCCACACCAGCACGCGGCGGAGACGCTGGTGGCGGAGAAACCGGAGGAGTAGCGTCGACTGAGATACTTCCGCTACTCCCGCGCCCAGAACAGCGTCTCGCCCAAAATCGTCTCCCGGCGCACGGGAACCGAGGGCTGGTCGCCGCCGAGCGTCGTGAAGACGAAATCGGCGTCGAACGCGCGTGCGACCGCCAGCGCCGGGCGGTGCATTTCCGGCGGGACGTTGAGGCCGTAGAGCACGTCGACATCTTCGTACACTGTCGCGTCGGGGTCGGTTACGTCGTCCAGGACGAACCGGACGCCCTCGGGAACCTCCTTGGGGTGGACGTCAGTTGCGGTGACGGTCACGCCAGCGTCGGAGAGCGCGCGCGCGACGTCAGTTCGATTGCCGATTCCGATTTCGACGGCGCGCTCGTAGTCAGCGAGGCGGGCGGCGATTCCGTCGCAGGTTCCCGAATTCACGGCGGGATATTTATGGGGTGTCCCGCCATAGACGTTTCTATGTTGATTGACATCGTCCCCGTGGGGGACGTGACGGGGCGGGTCAAACGCGAGGCGTCTGCGGCCCTCCGGACTATCTACGACTGCGACGTGATGGTACACGACCGACAGGAAATCCCCGCCGGGTCACACGACCCCAACCGCGACCAGTACCGTGCCGAGGACTTCATCGAGTTGGCGAGTCGCATCGGCACCGGGGAGAAGAACATCGCCATCACGCCCCAGGACCTCTTCTACCGCCGCCGAAACTACGTCTTCGGTCTCGCCTATCTGGACGGCAGCGGGAGCGTCATCTCTACCTACCGACTCCAACCTGCGTCCGACGGTCTCTCCTCCGACGGCGGTATCTCGACCAAACCTGCAGACGAGGTGTTCTCCGACCGCGTGCGCAAGGAAGTCGTCCACGAGATCGGGCACACATTCGGCCTCGAACACTGTGACAATTCTCGCTGCGTGATGAACTTCTCGCCCACCGTCCGCGAGGTGGACGTGAAAGAAGAGAACCTCTGTGGCACCTGCCAACGACAGGTTTTGTAACCGCTTCGAACGCTTTTTCGGCTATCGCCAGTGCTCGATTCCGGTTCCGACGAGTGCGAGTGCCCCGAGGACGATGACGATCAGTTGCTCTGCGAGGGCGTCCGGTGCGACGTATTTCGCCATCGAAATCGCCCACGCGCCGCGTTCGTGGACGACTGAGGAATCTTGCGTTCGGTTCGGGATGCCCGCCTCGCTCGCGGTCGGGCCGTCGCTTCCCTCTCCCGGGAGGCGGTCTGCCTCGTAGGGGAGTCCCCTGGTTTCTATCGCCCAGACGACGTCGCCGTTTTCGTCCACTTCCACGACGCGGTCGTTGTACGAATCGGCGACGAGCGTGTGGCCATTCGAGAGGCGGTCGGCGTCTCTCGGCCAATCGAAGACGGCGCTGCCGCCGTACTCCCAGACGAGTTCTCCGTCCCGAATCTCCACGATGCGGTCGTTCTCGCTGTCCGCCACGAGCAGGGTGCCACCGAGCGTGTCGGGGTTGTGCTGTTCGTGGAGTACGTCACCGCGTTGCGAGAACGAATCGGGGCCGACGACCGGCTCGACGCGAATCGAGTCGTTGGTGGAGTTGCTCTCGACGTGCAGATCGATCACGGTATCGAAGTTGCGGAGGCTGACCCGGAAGACGCCCGGTTCGACCCTGTCCACGTCGTTGGCGTGCGTCCAGTCGCCTTCTGGCCCCATCTTCGCGGGGCGGTCGTAGCGGTCAGTCGCGTTCCACTGCCAGCGAACCTCTTTCGCGCGGTTCACCGCGAACACGCGGTCGTTGCCCATGTCCACGAGCACCCAGCGGTCGTCGCCATCGACGGTGTAGTGGTCGGCATCGTGCAGTTCGTGTGCGTGGAGTTCGGCGTCGAACCACGCGTACTCCCACTGCGTCGCTTTCGTGTCGCGGTCGACCACGCGGAGGGCGTTTCGCACGCAGTCCTCGTGGCCGTCGTCCCGGAATCGGGGCGGGCACTGCTCGTCGGGCAGTTCGTCGGCCACCGCTATCTGGACGCGATTCGGGCCGAGAGCTTCCACGTCGAACACGTCGTCGGTTTTGTCGTACTCCCAGACGACGTCGCCCTCCGGATTCACCTCGATGGCTCGCCCCTCGGATTCGTACCCCTGCAAAGCGACGAGGGTGTTGTTCGTCGGACGCTCTTCGTCTGCGGTCAGGAACGGCCCGTCGGGTGCGGAGAGCACCCCGACGCCAGCAATCGCGAAGAGCGAGACAGCGAGGAGGGCGAACAGTTTCGCGCGGTTGTCGGAGCGAGAGAGCCACGCGACGAGCGTCGAAATCACTGGTGTCCGATTCGGCCGGTCGGAAAAAAGGTGATTCGGTTCGCGGTGCGCTCGTCGTGGCTGTCGTCTGAAAGAACGTAAAACCGGGTTAACTGTAGTAGTACTCGCCTTCGCCTTTTTGCTTTCGGTCGAGTTGACTGCCGGGCTTGTTGATGCGCGGGCGACCCACGTTCTCGTCGCGGCGGAACGTGATGTCGAGGTTGGCGAGGAAGTCGTTCATCCCCTCGCGCATCCCCTTCGGGCGACCGGCGTGACCGTGCTGGGCGGGTTCGCCGTCGAACACCATCAGGCGGTCGGAGACGAGGTCTATCATGTAGATGTCGTGGTCGATGAGCAACACGGTGGCGTCTTGCATCTCGGCGTAGCGTCGGATGGCGCGGGTCGCCCGGACGCGCTGTTCGACGTCGAGGTACGCCGAGGGTTCGTCCAGCAGGTAGAGGTCTGCCTCTTTCGAGAGGCAGGCCGCGATGGCGACGCGCTGGCGCTCACCGCCCGAGAGGTCGGTGAGGTTCTGCTCCAGGATGCGGTCGAGCAACAGCGGTTGGGCGATTTCGGTGTTCCAGTACGACGACCCGAAGTCGTCGGTGAGCGAGGAGAGGAAGGCGTCCACTCGCATCGGCTGGTCGATTTCGATGTACTGTGGCTTGTACGAGATACGGAGGTCGAAATCGACATCTCCCTCGTCGGGTTCGAGGCGGCCGGCGAGCAGTTTCGCGAGCGTCGACTTCCCGATTCCGTTCGGGCCGACGATGCCGAGCACTTCGTTTTCGTATATCGTCCCACCCTCCACGTCGAGCGAGAACTCGCCTTCGCCGTAGGATTTCGAGAGGTCGGGATACTCCACGAGGGGGTCTGCGGTCGTCGCCTCGCGGGGGGCGTGCTCGTCGAACTCGATGGCGTTCGGCCGGATTCGCATGTTCTCGTTGTTGAGATAGCCCGCGAGATACTCGTTGATACCGTTGCGCACCGATTTCGGCGTCGTGATGACACCGTACGCGCCGGGTTCGCCGTAGGCGACGTGGAGGTTGTCGGCCACCAAATCGAGGATGGCGAGGTCGTGTTCGACCACGAGCATCGACCGGCCGTCCTCGTTCGCCATCTCCTGAATCAGGCGTGCGACTTTCACCCGCTGGCTGATGTCGAGGTACGGCGTAATCTCGTCCAGGAAGTAAAAGTCTGCGTCGCGGGCGAGTGCGGCCACCAGCGCGACGCGCTGGAGTTCACCGCCGGAGAGACTGTCGATGTCCTGTTCCATCACGTGCTCGATTTCGAGGCGTTCGAGGAGGTCGTCTAACACGCCTCGCTCGTCCGTTCGTTCGAGCAGTGTGGCGGTGCTCCCGTCGAATCGGTCCGGAATCTTGTCGACGTACTGCGGTTTGCGCGCGACCGTCACGTCGCCGTCCCGAACGGCTTCGAGGTAGTTCTGGAGTTCCGTCCCTCGATACCGTCGCAACACGGCGTCCCACCCCGGCGGGTCGTGGAACTGGCCGAGGTTCGGCGCGAGTTCGCCCGCCAGAATCTTCACGGCCGTCGTCTTCCCGCTCCCGTTCGGGCCGAGGATACCCGTCACTTGTCCCTTCTCGGGGACGGGGAGGCCGTACAGCGCGAAAGCGTTCTCGCCGTATCGGTGGGTCGGGTCGTCCTGTAGCTCCTGTGGGAGATTGATTATCTCTATCGCGTCGAACGGACACTTCTCGACGCAGATACCGCAGGTTTCGCCGAGACATATCTCCTCGCTGATGTGTATCTGGTCGGGTCCGCCTTCGTCTGCGTCCTCGCCTCGGAGCGTGATACACTCCTTACCGGTCCGGTTCGGTGGGCAGTAGTTCTTACACTCGTAGTTACACCGGTCGGGTGAGCACCGCTCCAGGTCGACGACGGCGATACTGTCTTCCGCCATGGTCACACCTGCACGTGATTCATGAGCAGGATGCCCCACGTGATGAACCACAGCGAGAACGTCATGAACGTCACGTAGAGATAGTCTTTCACGCCATCCAACTCGTAGCCGATGACACGGAGCAGCGGGAGCTGGACGACGACGAATCCGAGTACGATAGCCAGCCCTAACTGGTCTGTCGCTGCCGCGGTCTTCGTCCCTACCATGGCGGCAGAGACGAACGCCGCAGCGATTCCGGCCAGCGAAGCGAGCGACGTGACGGTGATACTTCGAAGATGGGCCGCCCGTCGCTCTGATGCCTGTTCGGTCGCCATGGATGGCACTCGGTTACCCTGCCTCAAAAGGTGTTCGTTTGCGTGTATGCGCGTCGGGGCTCTCGTTTCGCACTTCGGAACGCACTCTGACTACCGCGAAATCTCACGCCCCTCCGCGTCGATTACCTGTTCGACCTCCTCCCGGGTCACGACCGCGACGTCGCCGGGAATCGTTCGCTTGAGGGCGGCGGTCGCCGCACCGTATTCGAGGGCAGTCTGGACGTCCTCACCCGCGAGTCGGCGGGCAAGAAACGCGCCGACGAAGGCGTCCCCGGTTCCGATGGGGTCGACCGTCTCGGTGTCGAACGCCGACTGCTCGGTGGCCTTGCCGTCGTGGACCGCGAGGGCACCGTCCGAACCGCAGGTCACGACGACAGTGTCGAAGTGCCACTCGGTAGCGAGGCCGCGTGCTATCTCCTCGGTGGCACCCGACCGGTCGAGCACCGCGCGAGCGTCGCGCTCTGCGGTCACGAGCACGTCGATGGCCGGGAAGAGGTCGGTCATCGTCTCACGCGCCTCGGCGGGCGACCAGAGCTTCGACCGATAGTTCACGTCGAACGCGGTCGTCACGCCGGCGTCCTGTGCCTCGAGGAGTACCTCGTCGACGGTCGATTCCAGCGTCGGCGAGAGCGCGGGTGTGATACCACTGGTGAAAAAGAGGCGGGCGTCGCGGATGGTTTCGAGGGGCAAGTCGGTCGGCCGCGTCGTCGTAACCGCGGCATCGGCCCGGTCGTAGATGACGTTGGTTCCGCGTGGGCCGGTCCCGTGTTCGAGATAGTAGGTCCCCTGCCGCCCGTCGTCGGTCCAGGCGACGTCGGTTTCGATGCCGTACTGTCGGAGTCCGGCGACCACCCGCCGACCGAGGGGCGTCTCGGGGAGTTTCGAGGCCCACGTCGCTTCTGCGCCGAGTCGATGGGCGGCGATGGCGACGTTGCTCTCCGCGCCCGCCGCCCGGAGTTCGAGGGTCGCTGTGCTCTCGATTCGCTCGCGGTCTGGTGGCGAGAGGCGCAACATCGTCTCACCGAACGTCACGAGGTCGGTCATGTGCGCGAGAACGACCGGGAAAGTCATAGTTCACCCGGATTCTCGATTCCAACGGGAGTGGAATTTTCCACCACCGCAAACTATATTGTCGGATGAGCTACTACAAGAGAGTCACAGATACCGAATGGTAGAACGAAACAGGGGAAATTCGAGATACAGGGGAAACGACGAAAACTCCGAGGGAGGAGTGTTCGACGAGACGCTCTACGATACGCTTCCCGACCTGTTCTACGCGGTCGACTCCGAGTGGCGCACCCGACGCTGGAACGACCGATTACGGGAGCGAACGGGGTACACGGACGAGGAGATTGCCGAGATGCATCCCCTGGAGTTCCTCCCCGAAGAAGAGCGTGAACGGATGGTAGCGGAGGTAAAACGGGTGTTCGAACGCCGCGAGACGCGCACCCACGAATCGTACCTCCTCACCAAAGACGGCGAGCGCATCCCCTACGAGTTCAACGGGTCGCCGATAGTCGACGAAACGGGGACGGTCATCGGACTCGCCGGCACCGGGCGAGACATCTCGGAGCGAAAGGCGCGCGAGCAAGAACTTCGCCAGTACGAGACGGTGTTCGAGACCATCGACGACGGCGTGTACGCGTTCGACACCGATCTCCGCTTCACTGCCGTCAACGAGGCGTTCGTGTCGATGACGGGCTACGACCGCGACCGACTGCTCGGCGCGCACGTCTCGCTCGTCACGACCGAGGACGGATTCGACCGAGCCTCGGAGTTGGCAGTCGAGATGACCGACGGAAAACGAGACGTGGCAGCGTTCGAATCCGACCTCGTCAGGAAGGACGGTTCGACCGTACCCACCGAAACCCGGTTTACCTTCCTCCCGGACGAATCGAGGTCGGCAGTCGGCGTCGTGCGCGACGTCACAGAGCGCCGCGAGCGAGAGCGTGCGCTGCGCCACCGACGCGACGAACTCGAGACGCTGAACCGAATCAACGTCATCATCCGCGAACTGGTTCGGGCACTCGCGTCGACGGCGACGCGCGAAGAAGTCGAGCAGACGGTGTGTGCACATCTGGCCGACTCCGAGCTCTACCAGTTCGCGTGGATCGGCGAACGGGACCGCAGCACGGGGGGAATCGAACGGAGAACACAGGCAGGAATCGACGACGGAACGTGGGAAACCATCGAAGCGGGCACGGAGGACGGCGACTGGGAACGCCCCGCGAGTGTGGTGCTCCAGAACGAAAGGTCCACGGTCGTAGACGACATCGAAAGCGACACTCGGTACCCGGCGTCGGTTCGGGCGGCACTCGAAGACACCAGCGTTCAGTCTGGAATCGCCATCCCTCTGTCACACGGGAAGGCGACCTACGGGGTGCTGGTGGTTTACGCGACTCGGCAGGACGCGTTCAGCGAGCGCGAAGCCGCCGGATTCGACGCACTCGGCGAACTCGTCGGGTTCGTCATCGACGCAGTCGAGAGCAAGCGACTGCTCCTCGCAGACCGCGTCGTGGAGTTAGAGTTCCAGGTGACCGACGACGATTCGTTTTTCGTGTCCCTCTCGAAGCAGTTCGACACCACC
The DNA here is from genome assembly GCF_054177595.1 of Haladaptatus ordinarius. Lineage (NCBI taxonomy): Archaea > Methanobacteriati > Methanobacteriota > Halobacteria > Halobacteriales > Haladaptataceae > Haladaptatus > Haladaptatus ordinarius. The sequence continues at coordinate 40,791 of NZ_JBPEHH010000001.1, forward strand.
TGCGTTCTCGAGGAGGCGATTCCAGCACGAGACGGGGCGCTGCTGGAATACCTTCGCGTCGACGGGGTCCAGGCGGACGAGGTGCTGAAACTCGCAGAACGATGGGAGACGATACACCACGTCAGGCGAATCGAAGACGACCTGTTCGAAGTCACGGTGACCGAACAGTCGCCGGTCCTGTCGCTGGTAGCGTACGGTGCGTCGATAACGACTGCGTCCGCCGAGAGGGGGCGAGCACGTATCGTTGTCGAACTGCCCCCGGATACCGACGTTCGAAGCGTCGTCGAGACGCTCGGCGATACGTTTCCCGACTCCGAACTCGTCGGCAAACGCGAACGCGAGCGGGCAGACCGACTGACCGAAGACGTTCGAGGAGAACTCGAACGCAACCTCACCGAACGCCAGCTAGCAGCACTTCGGACCGCGTACGTCGCGGGCTACTTCGGGTGGCCGCGCGGAAGTACGGCAGAGGAGGTCGCCGACGCACTGGGTGTCACCTCGGCGACGTTCCACCAGCACATCAGAAAAGCCGAGCAGAAACTGCTCAGTGTGTTCCTTGGGGAAAACCCGGCGAGAGAGTGACGGACTCACTCACGACGCGGCGAGGCCGGGCAGATTACGTCGCGGCGAGGCCGGACAGATTACGTCGCGGCGAGGCCGGACAGATTACGTCGCGGCGAGGCCGGGCGTGACAGCGACGAGGAGAGACGACTACCACGGCGCGAAGTCGGGGTTGACTTCGCGTTTCTTTTGGTCGATGCCGTCGATTTTCTCGATATCGTCGTCGTCCAGTTCTAGGTCGAGGGCGGCGAAGTTGTCCTCGATGTGGTCGGTCCCGGTCGCCTTCGGGATGGCGACGACGTTGTCTTTCTGTAGCAACCACGCGAGGCTGACCTGTGCTTCGCTGACGCCGTGTTTTTCGGCGACCTCGTTCAGTTCGGGTACGTCGAACACTTCCCCACGAGCGAGTGGGGAGTAGGCGACGAGGGTGATGTCGTTGTCCTGGGCGTACTCGACGAGTTCGTCCTGCTGGAGGAGAGGATGCATCTCGACCTGATTGGCGAACACGGCGGCGTCGAGAACCTCCTGTGCCCGGTCCAGATGTTCGGGTTCGAAGTTGCTCACGCCGATGTGTTCGATTCTGCCGTCGTCGTACAGTTGGTCGAACGCGGCGAGGGTCTCCTCGGGGTCGTACTCGCGGGCGGGCCAGTGGATGTAGAGCAAATCCACGTAATGGGTGCCGAGTTTCTTCAGGCTCGTCTCCGTAGTTTCTAACACGTCGTCATGTTCGAGATTGTCTATCCAGACCTTCGTGGCGAGAAAGAAGTCCTCGCGGGCGACCGACGACTGCTCGATTCCGTCGCCGACGTACTCCTCGTTGTCGTACACCTGCGCGGTGTCGACGTGCTCGTAGCCGAGTTCGAGGGCGTGTTTCACGCTCTCGGCACACTGTTCGGGGTCGGTGTTCTGCCACGTTCCGAGTCCGAGTTTCGGCACTCCGTCGCTAGCGTCGTATGTCATCGTGTAAGTGGCAAGGGGGAGTGGGGAAAAAGGGGTTGTGGCGGCGGAAATCCAGTGGGGGATTCGAAACCATCGGACTGAAGTAGGGTGTCTGAATCGCGTCGAGTCCGTTCCACAATCGATAGGCAGACTGCTGGAATCGATCCACACAAAAACTACCACCAGAGTGTGCGTTTCGGAGAACTTAACCTCGCTCCGACAGACACCCCGTGTATGCGAATCGCACTACTGGGGGGAACCGGCGATATCGGGCAGGGACTCGCACTTCGCTGGGCGTACGACACCGACCACGAGGTCGTCGTCGGCTCGCGCGACCCGGAGAAAGCCCGCGCGAAGGCCGCGGAGTACGAGACCGAACTCGACAGTCTGGGCGTCTCGCGGTCCATCAACGGCTTCGCCAACGAGATGGCCGCCGAGCGTGCCGACGTGGTCGTACTGGCGGTGCCGCCGTTCCACATTCGGGACACCGTCGAGGCCGTCGCAGACCGTCTCAACGACGTGGACGTACTCGTCACCCCCGCCGTGGGGATGAACCGCGACGACGACGGATTCCACTACAAACCACCGAAAACGGGGAGCGTGACGGCGCTCGTCGCCGAGTCCGCACCGGAAGGAGTGCCCGTCGTGGGCGCGTTCCACACGCTCTCAGCGGACCGCCTCGCCGACCTCGAACTCGAATTCGCCCAGGATACGCTCCTCGTGGGTGACGACGAGGACGCAAAGGAGTTGGTCCGGATGCTCGCCGACGGAATCGAAGGACTCCGCCCGCTCGACGCCGGCGGCCTCGACAACGCCGCCGAGGTTGAGAGCCTGACGCCGCTGCTCATCAACCTCGCGCTGAACAACGAGGGGATGCACGACGTGGGCGTTCGGTTCGAGTAGCCGAACGCCGTCGAGACGGCGTCTGGTAGCCGCGTCGCTCACGCGGTGTGTGACGAAAAATGACGGGTCGCGTTTGCCGCGAACTTACGCGCCTGCGTTTTCCAGAACGCGCTCCAAATCTTCACGCTGGGTGACGCCGACGAATCGCTCGACCACGCCTTCGTCGTTTTCGATGACAATGGTCGGAATCGAGCGCACCTGGTACTCGTTTGCGGTGTCTTGGTGTTCGTCTACGTCCACCTTCTCGAATTCGACGCGGTCGCCCCAGTCTTCTTTCAGGTCGTCGAGAATCGGGTCCTGAGTCTTACACGGCCCACACCAGTCTGCGTAAAAGTCGAGTAGTTTGACTGTCATACGTTTCTCTGCTGAATTTCAGTCCCCGTGTGTATAAGAGTTTCTTACTCTGCCGACTCTGCCGGTGTCGGGGCAGTTCGAACGCACGATCGACCCCCAACCCGGACCCGGCGGCGTTGCGAAAGCTTTACCCTTCACGCTCTCCGACCCGAACCTATGAGCAGTGGCCAGAACTCCGGCGGACTGATGTCCAGTGCCGGACTCGTGCGGTACTTCGATGCCGAAGACCGGAACGCGATTCGAATCGACCCGAAGACCATCTTCGCGTTCGGTATCCTCTTCGGCGTCCTCATCATCGTCCTGAACTTCCTCGCGCTGTAGCGAGACCCTTTTCCCGCCCCGCTTCGAAGCAGTGCCGATGAGTCTCACCGCTGGCGTCATCGCCGTGCAGGGCGACGTGAGCGAGCACGCCGACGCGATACGGCGGGCCGCCTCCAGCCACGGCGACACCGCCGACGTCATCGAAATCCGTCAGTCCGGCATCGTTCCGGACTGTGACCTGCTCTGTCTGCCCGGCGGCGAATCGACCGCTATCTCCCGACTGCTCCACTCGGAGGGGATCGCCTCCGAAATTCAGGCCCACGTCGAAGCGGGCAAGCCCGTGCTCGCCACCTGCGCCGGTCTCATCGTCGCCGCAGCAGACGCGAGAGACGACCGCGTCGAGAATCTCGGCCTCGTGGACGTGACGGTCGAGCGCAACGCGTTCGGCCGCCAGAAAGACAGTTTCGAGGCACCCCTCGACGTGACCGGTCTCGACGACCCCTTCCCGGCCGTGTTCATCCGCGCACCCCTCATCGGCGAGGTCGACGATGCCGAGGTCCTCGCCGACTGGGACGGGCGGCCCGTCGCGGTCCGCGATGGCCCTGTCGTCGGAACGTCGTTCCACCCTGAGTTGACCGCCGACAGCCGAATCCACGACCTCGCGTTCTTCGACAGACGCTGAGACTCCCGTCGGCAGTTTCCCTGGAGACTCGGGTTTCGTTCGAGACGATGCCGGTGCTGACGTAGAATCATCCAATCCATCTCGGTCGCTTCGAGTAATCGAACTATCGCAGTTGCGTCGTCCCAGAAAGCGTAGCCCCCCTCAAGTGAGCGGGCGTGAGAACGTTGGTTTCGCGTCGTCCGAGCGACGTTCGGAACGTCGCTAAAACTCCGTTATCCCCAGTTCGACTGCCGTTTCGGGCGGTCGCTGACGGACTGTACACACATCGGTTCGTCGCGCGCGCCGAGTGCTTCGATCGCTGCCCGGGCACTGGCGACGGTCGTGAAGTAGGGGACGTCTTCCTCGACGGCCATCTCCAGCGCCTCGCGGTCGTCGGAAACGAGCAGGTCGACCTCGCCGGCGCGAATCGCGCCGGCGGTGTCCTCGTACTCGGCGAGGTCGTAGTAGTCGCCGAAGCCATCCACCGGGAGTTCGACGACTGCGGTGCCCTCGTCTGGGAGTGCGTTGTAGGCCGCTGCCTGCGCTTTCTCGTAGGCTTTTCCGAACGAGTCGGCGGTGCCCATCACCTCGCCCGTCGATTTCATCTCGGGACCGAGGCGCGGGTCCGACCCCGGCAGGCGGTCGAAGGGGAGGACGACCTCCTTGACGCTCGTCTGCTCGGGAATCTGTTCTTTCGCGTCCAGTTCGTCCAGGCTGTGTCCGGCCATCACTTTCGCGGCGAGTTTGGCGATGGGGACGCCAGTCGCCTTCGAGACGAACGGCACCGTCCGTGACGAGCGGGGGTTCGCTTCGAGGACGTGCACCTCGCTCGCGGTTTCACCGCTCGCATTCGAGGCGCTTTGCGTCTCGCTTTCCCCACCGCGCACCGCCAGTTGGACGTTCATCAGCCCGACCGTGTCGAGGGCGCGGGCGATGTCCTCCGTGACCTCGCGCACGCGGGCCAGCGTCTCGTCGTCGAGCGACCGTGGCGGAATCATGCAGGCCGAGTCGCCCGAGTGGACGCCTGCGGTCTCGACGTGTTCCATCACGCCGCCGATGACGATGTGTTCGCCGTCCGAGACCGCGTCGACGTCGAGTTCGACGGCATCTTCGAGGAACTCGTCCACGAGGATGGGTTTGTCCGGCGAGACGCGGACGGCCTCCTCGATGTACTCGATGAGTTCGTCGTCGTCGGAGACGATGTCCATCGCGCGCCCACCGAGGACGTAGGAGGGGCGCACGAGCACCGGGTAGCCGATGTCGTGTGCGAGTTCGAGGGCTTCTTCCTCGCTCGTCGCGCTTCCGCCGGTCGGCTGTGCGATGCCGAGGTCGGCCATCAGGCGGTTGAAGCGGTCGCGGTCTTCGGCGAGGTCCATCGCGTCCACCGTCGTCCCGAGCACCTCGCAGTCGAGGCCGCGGCGCTCGATCTCCGCTTCTAGCGGGTGGCCGATGTCCACCGAGGTCTGGCCGCCGAACTGCACCATCACGCCGTCTGCGTTCGTCGCTTCGATGACGTCTGCGACCTCCTCGGCGGTGATCGGTTCGAAAAAGAGGCCGTCGGAGGTGTCGTAGTCGGTCGAGACGGTCTCGGGGTTGTTGTTCACGACGTGGGCCTCGATCCCCATCTCGCGCAGGGCACGCACCGCGTGCACGGAACAGTAGTCGAACTCGACGCCCTGCCCGATGCGGATGGGGCCGCCACCGACCACGACGACGCTCTCTACGTCGTGGTTGACCTGCAGTTCGTCGCGGCTCGGAACGTTCGTCTCCCGGGCGGTGCGGGCGGAGTAGTAGTACGGCGTCGAGGCGGCGAACTCGCCCGCGCAGGTGTCGACCTGCTTGAACGCACGCTCCGGAGCGGTGGTTTCGACCGAACCGACCTCTGCGCCGGCCATCGCGGCGACCTCCTGGTTCGTGAAGCCTTTCTCGGCGGCAGGGGCGAAATCGCCCTGTTCGGCGGCCTCCGCCGCGTCGGCGATGCGCTCGTAGCGTTCGACGTACCAGCTCTCGATGCCGGTCAGCGCCGCGACGTCCGCGACGGTGTACCCGCGGTCGAACGCCTCGAACATGGCGTAGGGGCGGTCGGGCGTGGGCGTTTCGAGGTAGTCGGCTTCGAGTTCGGAATCGCTCACATCGGCCCAGTCGACGTCGGGGTCGTACTCCGAACTGCGGAGGGCTTTCAGCAGACTCTCTTCGAACGTCCGGCCGATAGCCATCGCCTCGCCCGTCGATTTCATCGCGGTGCCGAGTTCGAACTCGACGTCGGAGAACTTGTCCTTGGGCCAGCGCGGGACCTTCGTCACCACGTAGTCGATGGCGGGTTCGAACGCGGCGGTCGTCTCGCCCGTGATTTCGTTTTCTATCTCGTGGAGACGCTTGCCGAGTGCGACTTTCGCAGTCACGCGGGCGATGGGATAGCCGGTCGCTTTCGACGCGAGCGCCGAGGAGCGAGAGACGCGGGGGTTCACTTCCACGACGCGGTACTCGCCGCCGGGGGTGCCGTCGTCGTGCCACGCGAACTGGATGTTACACCCGCCCTGGATACCGAGGTCGCGGATGACTTCGAGTGCGGCGTCGCGCATCTCCTGATGGCCGTCGTCGGGGATGACCTGCGAGGGTGTGACGACGGTGGACTCGCCGGTGTGGATGCCCATGGGGTCCAAGTTCTCCATGTTACAGATGATGAGACACGAGTCGTCGGCGTCGCGCATCACCTCGTACTCCAGTTCGACCCACCCGGCGATGGATTCGGTGACCAGCACCTCGTCGTTGCGCGAGAGGCGAAGCCCCTTGCGCACGCGCTCTTTCAGTTCGTCCATCTCGTGGACGACGCCCGACCCCGACCCGCCGAGGGTGTAGGTCGTGCGGGCGATGACTGGGAGGCCGCCTACCTCCTCGACGGCGGCTTCGACCCGTTCGCCCAGGGCCTGTTCGTCCAGCTCTGCGACCAACTCGCCCTCGTCCAGGGAGATGGTCGTCGAGCGCGGTACCGGTTGCCCGAGGTCCTCCATCCGCTGGCGGAACAGGTCGCGGTCTTCGGTGGCGTAGATGGTGTCGAGCGGCGTGCCCATGATTTCGACGTCGTACTCGTCCAGCACGCCCTGCTCGCTGAGTTCCGCGGTGACGTTCAGTCCCGTCTGTCCTCCGAGTCCCGCAATGACCCCGTCCGGGCGCTCTTTCCGGATGATTTCGGCGATAGCGTCGGTGGTGATGGGTTCGATGTACACCTCGTCGGCCATCTCCGGGTCGGTCATGATGGTCGCCGGATTGGAGTTGACGAGGACGACTCGCGCCCCCTCCTCCTGTAGCGCGCGGCAGGCCTGTGCGCCGGAGTAGTCGAACTCCGCTGCCTGTCCTATCTGGATGGGGCCGCTTCCGATGAGCAAAATCGTCCTGTCCTCGGTGTCCTCACTCATGGGTTGTTATCCTGATGAAGTTCGTACATCGTAATAAGCGCCACGAATCGTTACGAGGTACGAAATCGAATTTCGAATTTCGGAAATGAGAATCGATTTGACGCATCGAAGGCTCTCGGAGCGAACTTCGAAGGCGAGGGCGCTCCCGACCGAGTTCGAACGCCCCATTCCTCGCGGACGCGTCAGTAGGTAAAGCGTTTTACAGCCAGAACCACTACGTCCGGGCATGTGGAAACGGCTGCTGGCGCTGCTGTTGTTGATTCCGTTAGCCGATGGGTTGTTTCTCGTCTTCGTGGCCGGGAAGATCGGCTGGCAACTGACGGTCGCACTCGTCGTGTTGACCGCGCTCGTCGGGATGCTCCTCGTCCGCGCGGAGGGACGACACACCCTCCAAAAGATTCAGTCGGACCTCACGCAGGGTGACATCCCCACCGACCGCATCATCGACGGCGGGTTCCTCCTCGTCGCGGGTGCGTTCTTGCTCACCCCCGGACTGATAACCGACACGCTCGGGTTCCTGTTCGCGTTCCCCGTGACGCGGGCTGGGTTCCGAACGGTGGCGAAACGCTGGGTCATCACGCCCTACATCGACAAGCAGACCGGCGGGTTCGCGTCGGGCAACGTCTACACCTTCGGCTTCCCGAACCCCGGCGACGCGGGTGGTTCCAGTACCGGCGGGTTCGACGGGGCTACCGGCCCCGGCGGATTCGACAGGTCGACCGATTCCGGCGGGTCGAACGAGGACACCTATCGCGTGGATTCGGACGCCTACGACATCGACTTCGACGACGAGAGCGACGAGAAAGGAAACCCTTAAAACACACAACCGGCAACGGGTAAATGCGCTCAATTGGGCCAATAGCTCAGTTAGGTTGAGCGCTCGGCTGATAACCGGGAGGTCCGCGGTTCAAATCCGCGTTGGCCCACCTTTCGACGGGGGCCGAGGACATCTCCCCAGCCACCTAATCTTGCGGTCTCAATCTTCAACAGCGACGTCTTTCTCCCGTACAATCCGAGCTTATCAGGAGTATTCTAGACACACCCCGGAGTTCCGCCCCGTGACCGGTGAATAACAAAGCCATTCCTCGCCGAGCACTCGGTCGTCATGCCGACAGACCCGACTCACGACAGACGAACGATGCTCCGACTCGCCAGCACCCTCCTCGGTGGCAGCTTGCTCGCCGCACCCGCCGGGGCGAACCAGGAGACGACGACCCAGACGACCGGAACCGAAACGGGCGAGGAAAACGGTCTCGTGACGGTCGAGAGCGAACAGGACTTCGACGAGACCGTCGGACGAATCGAGGCAGATATCGAGAACATCGAGGCGCTGACCCTCCTCACGACGGTCGACCACGCCGAGAACGCCCAGTCCGTGGGACTCGACCTCCCGCCGACGACGTTGCTCATCTTCGGCAACCCGCAGGTCGGGACGCCGCTGATGCAGGCGAGCAGGACTATCGGTATCGATCTCCCGCAGAAGATGCTCGTCTGGCAGGACGGCGAGACGGTGAACGTGACCTACAACGACCCCCAGTATCTCGCGGACCGCCACGGTATCGAGGGCCGACGCCAGCAGCTCAGAGCGATTGCAGAGGTGCTTCGTGCACTCGCCGAGGGACGTACCGGTGGGGGAAGCAACTGAGCCGAATCGGGTCACTCGTTTCGCTCGCCCTGGAGCTTTCGCACCAGCCAGACGAACGTGAGCACGGCCACGCCCGTCAAGAGGTGTTTCAGCAGTTCGCGCCACCCCGGTCGTTCGTCTTCCATCTCAGACCCCTCCCTCCGACAGCACGGCAGCGACGCGCTTCTGGTAGTCGTCTTTGCGAATCACCCGGAGGAGCGTCCCGAAGTGCCCGCAGTCCCACACGGTTCGATTGCTCGCGGGGACACCCCACCGGTCGAACAACTCGCTGGCCGATTCGTAATCCGTCATCCCGTCACGGAGGCCGCCGAACGGGTAGACGTTCTCGGGGTCGACTCCCGGCGTCTCCGGCGGTCGAAGGAGGGGTGCCAACTCCCGGAGTCTGTTCGTGTCCCACCCGGCGTCTCGGAGGGCGTCAATCCCGTCCAACAACGCTACCATCGAACTCCCGAGAACCAGTTCGTCCATCTTCGCCGACATGGCGACCGGGAACGCGGCGTCGGGTCGATACCGGTCGGGCCACTCGTCGCTGTGTCCGGCGACGAACAGCGTGACGATGCCGCCGAGACTGACGCCGCCGACGCCGACGGTCGGTGCCCCCTGCTCGCGCGCCCAGCCGGTGAGCACCGCTATCTCCTGGGCCTGGGCGGCGTACAACTGGAACAGCGTCACCGGCATCGAACGCAGATAGGGTTCGCCGCTGTAGTGGCCGGGGGACTCCCGCCGTCCGTGCCACGGCGATTCGGGGAGGACGACGCGGAACCCCGATGGGGCGAGCGACCGGCCGACGTACTCCTCTTCGGGCCAGTAGGACAACTGGTCGTACATCATACCGAGTCCGCTCCCGTAGACGAGCGTCGGCAGCGGGCCGTCGTGTGTCGCGGTTCGTACACCCTCGCGTACGCGCGGTCGTTCGTGTACGGCGACGGCGACGGAAACCGAACGAGATACTCGGTCGTCGCCGGCCCGCGCATCGAATCCGACTGTTCGACCGTCGGGCATGTCGTCGTCGGGGCGTAGACCGTCTCTGGCGATTCGAGTTCGTCGCGCCACGTCTCGGTTACGCTCTCGGGCGAGGGTATGGAGTACTCGACCGGACTGAACGTCGCGCCTTTCGTGAGAAACCGGAAGGTGCTCGTCGGCGTCGCCCACGTCTCGCTGACTTCCCGCCGTTCGCCTTCGAGTTCGACCCGTTCGTCCATCGACACTCCTTCTCCACCCCAGAAGACGGCGTCCCACTCGTCGGTCACTGACTCGTACGCGCGTCGATGGTGACGATGTGCCGTCAGTGCGTCTTCGATTCGCTCCCGTCGGTCTTCGTCGGAGTCGATACCGAGTTTCCGCACGAACGCATCGACTCCCTCGTCGGCGGTCACGTCCGCGACGGCACGCGCTCTCGCGACCCGAAACTCGCCCGGTACGGACCGGGTCTTCAGTCGTTCGAACAGTCGGGTGTTGAGCACGATTCCTGCCGGGGACACCATGAATTTGTGTATCAGTGGCGTCCTGAGATGGTCGGTCATGGGGTGCTTTCCTTCGACGCTGATTTCCATAGGTCGTCGGATTCCTCGGCGTTCGGAGACGACCGTCGTGTCGGACATCAGATAAAAATTCACCCAGTTTGCGCCACTACGGTCGGTTCTGTTCTCCGTGGGTCCTCGGGAGGGGCGGACGTCGGCCCTGGAAAGCAGGTGTCGGCGGACGTGGTCGTCACCTCCTAAACCTCGTACTACGCCGCCGAACTGCGCGTGTACTTCGATGGTAACCGCACGTCACACTCTTTGTACAGAACGTCCGGTTCGTCGTTCTGCAACCAGATGACTATCGAACGGTCGTCACTCGAATTGTACTGGTCGCCGCCACACCCCTTCACAGTCAACGTGTCTGAAACCGATGACCCCTGCGAGACTGTGGCTTCGAACTGGTATTCTGTACCGCGTTCGAGCAGGTCGGTGAATTCCAGAATGTACTGGCTCGGAACCTCGTACGTCGAATCGACGAGCGTGTTCCGTTCGTCCGCCTTCGGAGATACCACGAGGTCTATGGTTTGCGTCGTAGAATCGTCGTTCAACAGGAGGAGGTTCACGCTTCCCAGTTGCGTCGCTGTCGATGTGCCCGTCGTGGTCATTTGCGTAGTGGTTTCACCGGTCGAGTTTACCGAGTCGAGACAACCGGAGAGCACGGCAGGGAGGAGGACTGTCCCCCGAGCCAACAGGGCACGTCGTTTCATGACAGCAAGTGATAACGAACAGGGATAAGTTTTCTGTCCTCTTGGCCGGCCTCGACTGTCGCTCGCACGCTCGGATTATCGTTCCATTTCATTCCGCTCTCGCTGCACTTTCGCGTCCTCGATGGTCTCGTTTGCCAGCAGCAGGTCGACCCGGCGCTCGAACTCCGCTTCGTCTATCTCCCCGCGGGCGTATCTCTCTCGAAGCGTGTCCAGTGCGTCCTGCTGTTCGTCTGCGCCTGCTTTTTCTCCGTCTACTCGCTCGCTTTCCCCGCCGAACAGCGACTCGGAGAGTATCGCGACGATGGGCAAGACGACGGCGAATCCGAGAATGAACACCATCCAGAACCAGTCGTAGCCGAGAAACAACGCAGTGAGACCAGCACCGAGGACGAGGAGCGCGACGATGCCTGGAATCTGCTCGGTCATCGTCTGTGGCGTGTCACCCATGCTCGAAACTTCCCTGCGAGTGATAAAAACTCTGTCACTGGTTGGCGAGGAGTACTTACGGTATGCGGACGAATACCACGACATGGCAAATCGAGTGCCATCCGGGCCTGAGGGGGTACCGTTTCTGGGTTCGAGCCTCCAGTACGCAGACGATCCGCTGGGGTTCATGGAGCGCGTCGCCGAGGAGTACGGCGACGTAGCTCGAATCGACGTGTACAATCAGGAAGTGTATCAGGTCACCGACCCCGAGGCGATAAAGCGCGTCCTCGTGACGAACGCGACGAACTACAGCAAACCGAGTCTGGGTGGCGACGAGGGGCTGGGGGGGCTTCTGGGCGATGGTCTGCTGACGAGCGACGGGGAACACTGGCAGCGCCAGCGCAGAGCGATGCAACCTTGGTTCTACGGCGAGAGACTGAACGAGTACGCCGACGTCATCGTCCGCGACACCGAGGGACTGGCCGACTCGTGGCACGACGGCGACCACGTGGACATCCACCACGAGATGTCCGAACTCACTCTTCGAATCGTGGTCGAGACCCTCCTCGGCGCGCGACTCGACGGGATGGAACGCACCGCCCGCGAATCCCTACTCGACGTCGGCGAGCGATTCCAGCCCGGCCCGCAGGGGTTCGTCCCCGAGGAGGTTCCCACACCCCGGAACGTACGCTACCGACGCTCGGTCGAGAAACTGGAGCGAATCCTGCGCGATATCCGCAGACAGCACGACCGTCGCGGCGACGAGGACGACCTGCTCGGGACGCTCCTCAGACTGCGCGACGACGGCGACCTCGACGACGAACAGGTTCGCAACGAGATGCTGACGATGTTGCTGGCGGGCCACGACACCACCGCCCTGACGCTCACTTACTCGTGGTATCTCCTCTCGAAGCATCCCGACGAAGAGCGCAGATTCCACGAGGAACTCGATTCGATGCTCGACGGGTCGCCGACGGTCGCCGACCTCGCGAACCTCGACTACCTCGAACGTGTCGTGAAGGAGTCGATGCGCCTCTATCCCCCGGCCTACGTCGTCTATCGACAGGCCGAGAAAGCGGACGAACTCGCGGGATTCCACGTTCCCGCAGACACCGTCGTCGCCACGCCCCAGTGGGTCGTCCACCACGATGAACGGTTCTTCGACGACCCGTGGGAGTTCCGTCCGGAGCGCTGGACGGACGAGTTTAGCCGCGACCTTCCCGATTTCGCCTACTTCCCGTTCGGCGGCGGCCCGCGAAAGTGCATCGGCGATGGGTTCGCCATGCGCGAGGCGAAACTGGTGTTGGCAACGCTCGGGCGACGGTTCGAGTTCGACCTCGTCTCCGACGCACCGCTCGACCTCGTTCCGCTGGTCACCGTCCATCCCGAGAATCCCGTCGAGATGACGGTACGGACGCGCTAATCGATTTTCCGCACGACGTAGGAGATGCCGATACCGGTCGCAAGGAGGACGATGAGATTGAACGCCGCGTTGAACAGCGGTCGGTACTGGTCGGCGACGAACGTTCGAATCACGGCGAGCGCGCTCGTGTAGAACTGAAAGAGCGCCACGATGGCGAGCAACACGAGGAGGACGAGCGCACTCCGATGTGACCTCCTCCTCGCCGTAAACGGTGAGGCTTCCCACGGCACCGCACCGCTGGTTTGGGATATTTGCTGGTTGACGACCTGTGGGTATGATAGGCCGATGGCGGGGCCACACCGCCGTTACTCCTATCCCGGCATGGGACTCGGAGTTATCTTGCTGACCGAGACACCACAGCGGTTCGAGAGGGTGTCTCGAACGTTCTGGGCCTCGGAGTCCCGATATTGTGCAATTGAGTGGGCGGTGTGACCGCCTCGGTGTCCGTCATATTATGAACCGATACTACTTAAATATCCGTAGTAGTGTCGATGCGTGGTTTGTGAAGGAGTTGCCGGATTCACTCCCGCCGTAAACGGCGGGATTCTCTCCTCGCAGAAAGATAGGTAGCCTCGGACGTCGCGTCCGTCTCGCTCGCCGTGGTCGCCAGGCCCGTCGTGGTCGGTGGTGGCGGCACGCTCGTCGGCCTGTGCGTTCCGTTCGTCGGGTGCGATGGATGTGGATTCGGTGTCAGTCATCGTTTTCTCGGTGCGAGCGCCCCTGCGACGAGCAGTGCAGCGATTCCCGGGAGTGCGGTGAAACCGGGTTGGCCGGCGTCGTTGGCGGTGACCGTCCCGCCGTCTTTCGACCGCTGTGAACTGCCCTCGAAATCGGAGACGGACAGTTCGACGCTGCGGTGCGTCTCGTTGACCGAGAGGGTCTCGGAGGGGTCGAGATTGGCGGCGCTTCTTGTAGCGCCGACAACTACGCCGTCCTTCCAGAGCACGGCGTCTAAGTAGTAGTTGTAGCCGTCCGGTACCGTCAGATTCGCCGACGGACTCGCGGTTCGTCCCGCGGCGATTTCGCCGACGGAAACGGTGGCACGGTCGGTGACGATGTTCGATTCGGCCTGCCGCGCCCTGAACACGACGCGGACGTTCTCCGAAGGGTCGTCGCCCCGGTTCGTCAGGTACGTCGAGACGTCGAGCGTCGTCCGGTTGTTCGGCACGTCGGCGATGGCGTACTCGATGGACGGAAAGTCGCTCGTCTCGTCCTGCCAGTGGAAGGCGACGTCGGTCCTCGCGTAGGCCGGTTGGAGGGTGCCGACGCCACGAACTTCCTTCCCGCCCTCCGCGACTCGTTCGCCGTCGCGGAAGACGACGGTCTCGATTCGGTAGCCACCTCGGCGTTCGACCGAGACGTTCTGCGTGACGCTCGTCTCGCGGTCGCCGTCGATGGTCGGCACGCGCGTTTTGGTCGTCGTCTCGACCAGTCCGGAGTCGAGGTGGGTCGCTCGGACGAGCACCGTAACGTTCTTCGCTGGCCCACCCCGGTGGGCGAGTCGGGTTTCCACCGTCAACGTCGCGGTGCTGCCGGACACCTCACCCGACGAGATAGTCATCTCTTCGAGTCGGAAGTGACTCGTCCGCAGGTCGCCGGAGGGTGTGTCGGCAATCGCGCCGAGAACCACGGCGGCGGCGATCAGGGCCGCCGCCGCGACGACGACGATTCCGCCCGCTAACGTTCGCTCACGATTCATATCTGACTCTCGTAATGAATCGCGCAAATACTTTGTGATGTGATAGTTCTGCGGAGCGAACCGAGCGATTCACCCCTCTGGAGTGTGTAGCCGAGGGTATGAGCACGCAGAACGCCGCCGGGAAGATTCGTTTCGGGGTGGCGATGGCGCTGGGAATCATCGTCCCCGGGATGGCGAAGTACGCGTTGACCCAGATGGGATTCGACCTCGTCGGGTCCGCCGTCTTCTACTCGGGGTATTTCACCGCCGCCGTTCTCATCTGGTACATCTGGATCAGACCGCTGGAGTTGACGGGGCCGGGCGGAGCATAGCGGAAGTTTAAAGGAGAACTCACCCCGAATTCGGGATAGGAATGTTCGAGTTCGTCCCACTCCCACTCATCGACGACATCCTCATCAAATACAACGTGGGACAGGCGGTCTTCCTCCTGTTCGCACTCTCACTGCTGGGTGCGATTCCGCTGAAGTCCCGAAAGGTACTGTCGTTGAACGCCATCATGTTCGGCATCCTGTTCATGCTCGTCGTGTCGATGGGTGCGCCACCCCACTTCGCGTATCTCGGCGTCGCGCTGCTGGTCATCGCACCGCTGCTGTACACCACCGCGAGCAAGTGAGATAGAACGTCTTTTTTCCCTGGAGCGAGAGTTTTCGGCTATGGCAGACGACCTGACAGCCACGCTTCACACGAATCACGGCGACATCGAGGTTCGACTGTTCGACGAGCGCGCACCGCGCACCGTCCAGAACTTCGTCGGACTGGCGACGGGCGAACGCGAGTGGACCGACCCGCAGTCCGGCGAGAAGAAATCCGGCGAACCGCTCTACGACGACGTGCTCTTTCACCGCGTCATCGAGGGCTTCATGATTCAGGGCGGCGACCCGACCGGCACCGGCCGCGGCGGCCCCGGCTACCAGTTCGACGACGAGTTCCACCCCGAACTCACCCACGACAGCGAGGGCATCCTCTCGATGGCGAACTCCGGCCCGAACACCAACGGTTCGCAGTTTTTCATCACGCTCGACGCCACGCCGCACCTCGACAACAAACACGCCGTCTTCGGCGAAGTCATCGACGGGATGGACGTCGTGCGCGAAATCGGCTCCGTGGACACGAATCCGCAGGACAAACCCCTCGACGACGTCGTTCTCGAGTCGGTTGACGTTCACCAGTAAGCGACGAAAAGAGGAGTTGTGAGGATTTTCGTTTTTTGTGGCGACTGTCGAAATTCAAAGACAGAAGCAATGACGACCGACAACGCTTACCACTGTTTCGACTGCTGCGTGACCAGGCTCAAGCAGTTGTGATCACTATCTCGTCACCAGCAATCGTATCGATTCTACCTCATCAGACACCTCTTTCAAATGCTCGTTTTCGAATCCACGATTCCGAAACCACTTGCCCGTCCACCGCAAACGCCAGCACATGGACGAGTCTGCGGAACGGACGAAGATCGAGTGGCGAGAGTGGGGTGAGGAGGCCTTCGAGGAAGCCCAGGACGCCGACAAGCCCATCCTCCTCTCGCTCTCGGCGCGGTGGTGTTCGTGGTGTCACGAGATGGACGAGACGACCTACTCGGTGCCGACGCTGGCGGCGAACGTCAACGACTCGTTCGTCCCGGTTCGAGTCGACATCGACCGCCAGCCCCGCGTTCGGGAGCGATACAACGTGGGCGGGTTCCCGTCGACCGTCTTTCTCACCCCCGAGGGCGAACACCTGACCGGGGCGACCTTCCTCGACTCGGACACCATGCGGCAGGTCATCGGACAGGTGCGCGACCTCTGGAAACACCAAGGCCAGGACGCAGCACAGGTGCCGCGAAACGTCCGCGACCAGAATCCGCCCGCCGGGGAGGTGACCGAGGAGATAGAGCGCCTGCTGGTCGGGCAGATAGAAGACCGGTTCGACGCGACCCACGGCGGGTGGGGCGACGACGCGAAGTTCCCGCTTCCCCGGACCGTTGAGTTCGCGCTGAAGCGCGACCGAGAGCGAGCACTGGCTACCCTCTCGCCCATCACGGCGAACCTCTTCGACGACTACGAAGGGGGGTTCTTCCGCTACGCCGGCATCCGCGACTGGCGCGACGTCCACCACGAGAAGATGCTCGACTCGAACGCCGCGCTCGTGCGCGCCTACGCGAACGCCTACCTGTATACGGGCGAGGAACGCTACCGCGACCCCGCCGAGAAGACCATCGAGTACCTGACGACGACGCTCTGGCAGGGCGAGGCGTTCGGCGGAAGCCAGCAACCGGGCGAGGACTACTACGACGGTGACGCGAGCGACCGCGAGAGTGCGGACGCTCCCGCTGTCGATTCGACGGCGTTCGCGGACTGGAACGCGCTCGCCGCGGACGCGCTGCTCACGTACGCCGCCTACACCGACGACGAACGCGCTCGCCGATACGCGGAGCGAACGCTCGACTATCTCGAAACGCTGGTCGAAGACGGCGTAGTCGTCCACTACCGAGCGAACGACGGGAGAGAGAAAGGAGAACGCGGCTTGCTCGCCGACCACGCGCACGTCACACGGGCGTTCGCCACCGCCGCACAGGTGCTCGGCGGCGAGTACGTGGATACCGCTCGAACCGTCGCCGACTACGCCATCGAGACGCTCCAGCAGGACGACGGCGCGTTCGTCGATGGACCGAAAGCGGGTGCGGGACTGCTTGACCGGCCGCTGCGCCCCATCGACGGGAACGCCGCGCTCGCCGACGTGCTGGTCGACCTGTCCATCCTCACCGACGATTCGGTCTACGAGGAGCGGGCACGCGAGGCGGTCGGTGCCTTCGCAGGGGCGGCAGACAGAATCGGCGTCCAGGTCGCCGGGTACGCCACCGCCGCGTCACGTCTCACGAGGCCGCCACTGCGAATCGTCGTCGCCACGCCGTCGGGGTCCGACCTCCACCGGGCCGCACTCCGCGTCGCAGACCACGAGAAGGTCGTCATTCCGAATGCGGACGACTTCGAACCGGACACCGCCCGTCTCGTCACCGACGAGGTGGTGTCCGACCCTGCAAGCACACCCCAGGAGTTGAGTGAACTGGCGAGCAGTTTGTTCTGATATTTATTTTACTAAAAGAATTGCCGGGCTGTTCGAAACCACCTGCAACGCGCGTAGCGTTTTTATACAGTCGGTGTAATGTCAACAGACATGGCAAGTCTCCGCGACCTCGGTCTTTCCGAATACGAGGCACGGGCGTATCGGGCGCTGCTGAACACCGGGCCAACTACGGCGAAAGACCTCTCTCGTGCGAGCGACGTTCCGATGGGACGGATTTACGACGTGCTCAACAGTTTAGAGACACACAGCCTCGTCCGAAGTCAGAGTGCGAGTCGGCCGAAAAAGTACATCGCCGTCGAACCGGGAACCGCACTCGACCGACTGCTGGACGACAAACTCGACGAGTTGAGCGCGAAAGCAGAGCAGTACGAAGACATCGTGGACGAACTGAGTACCGAACTCGACACCGCGGAACCGCCAATCGAGGAGGGGTTCTGGACGGCGGCCGTCGGCCCGGACGAGTCACTCGAACTGCTGGTCGAACGGTTGAACGCCGCGGAAGAGCGAATCGTCATGGTCGCCGGACGGGTGTCACCGACCTTCGATATCGGCAACGTGGGTGAGACGGTGACCGAACACATCGAGCGTGCACTCTCCCGAGAAGTCGAGGTGTCGGTGCTCATGTCGCCCGAACTCGTCCGCACGCTCCCGCCGAGCGTCGGCGACCGTTACGCCACGACGCTCGCCGACCATCCCCAGTTCTCGGTGCGGACGACACCGGATCTGAAGGGAACCTTCAATCTCATCGACGAGATGGAAGTGTGTATCGAGGTTGCGAATCCACTCACGCCCGGCGAGGCGTTCGCACTCATCGACCTCAAAGACCCGGAGTTCGCCGCGAACGTCAACAGTCAGTTCTCCTCGCGGTGGGAGTCGGCCGAACCGCTCCGTCTCTAATGCCACAATCCCTCGTCCTTAATCGCGTCCGGAGAGACCGACGAGGTGGCCGACTTCCGGCAGGAGGACGTCGTCAGTTCCAAGACGAACCGCGTTTTCGCTTCCGGGGAGACAGCAGACGACGACGCCATCGACGACCCCCGCCGTCGCGCGCGTCCCGACCACCCTCGTGCCGATTTCGTCGTACGAGAGGCTGCGGAACAGTTCGCCGAAGCCCGGCAACTCCTTTTCCAACAGCGGTCGCACGGCCTCGATAGTGACGTCGTCGGGCGTGACCCCCGTGCCACCCGTCGTCACGACGACGTCCACGTCCTTGCGACCGACGAGGTTGTCCACCGTCTTCTGGACGGAGTCGTAGTCGTCCCCCACGAGTTCTCGCGTCACCAGGTCGTGTCCGTCGTCTTCGATCAGTTCGGCGATGGCGTCGCCCGCCGAGTCGTCGTCGAGCGAGCGCGAAGAGGAGACGGTGACGACGCCGAATCCGAGTTCGTCGACGTCGTGAGCGTGGTGGTCGGGGTGGTCGTGTTCGTCGGGGCGGTCGTGGTGGTGTTCGTCGTCTGCGTGCCGGTCCTCGTCCGTTTCGTCGTCTGCGTGGTCGGCCATGAATCGACGTTCGACTCGCCGCCCCAAAAGTCCACGCGAAGCCGACGTGAACACAGTTTTACTCCCTCCCCCCAACACTCCGTGTATGCAAGCAGTTCAGTTCGACACCCACGGTGGAACGGAGGTCATCGACTACGGCGATTTCCCCGACCCGGAACCCGGTCGTGACGAGGTTCTCGTCGACGTGAAGGCGGGGGCGCTGAACCACCTCGACGTGTGGACGCGAAAGGGACTCCCCGGCATCACCCTCGATATGCCACACATCCCGGGCAGTGACGGGGCAGGCGAGGTCCTCGAAGTGGGCGAGGGAGTGACGCGCTTCGAACCCGGCGACCGGGTCGCCCTCTCGGCGGGCGTCAGTTGCGGGAAATGCGAGTTCTGCCGCCACGGCGAGCACTCGATGTGCGTGAACTACCACATCATCGGCGAACACGTCCGCGGCGTCCACAGCGAACTCGCCGCGATTCCCGAGGACAACCTCCTCCCGGTTCCCGACGGCGTCTCGTGGGAGACCGCGGCGGCGGCCCCCCTCGTCTTCCAGACCGCGTGGCGGATGCTCATCTCGCGGGGCGACATGACCCCCGGCGAGCACGTCCTCGTGCTGGGTGCGTCCGGGGGCGTCGGCCACGCCGCCGTCCAGGTCGCGGACTACGCGGGGGCGACGGTGTACGCGACGGGCAGTAACGAAGAGAAACTGGACCACGCCCGCGAACTCGGTGCCGACCACGTCATCGACTACGAGGCGGAGGACTTCGACCAGCAAATCCGCGAGTTGACCGACAGGCGTGGCGTCGACGTCGTCGTCGACCACGTCGGCGCGGCGACGTGGCAAGACTCCCTGAAGAGTCTCGCCAAGGGTGGCCGAGTGCTCACCTGCGGGGCGACGACGGGCGGCAACCCCGAAACCGACATCAACCGCATCTTCTGGAACCAGTTGTCCGTCATCGGTTCCACGATGGCCTCCCACGGCGAGGCCGACGACGCGATGGAACTGGTCTGGGACGGCACCTTCGAACCGGCCATCCGCGAGGTACTGCCGATGAGCGAGACGGCGCGCGCTCACGAGATGCTGGAGAACCGCGAGGGCTTCGGGAAGGTGGTCGTGAAACCCGACAGTGAGTTGTGATGACCGGCGACAGAGAGTTCGGCAAGAGCGGGTGGATTCTGGTCGGAGTGATGGTGCTCGCGTTCGTCATCGCACCGCTGCTCATCTACTTCCGACCGCCTGCGCTCCCGTTCAAGGTCTCCTACCTCGTGCTTCCGCTCGTGCCGGCGCTCTTGCTCGGCGCGACGGCGGTGTGGTCGGCACAGAAGTGACGACTGTAGCAAAAGCGAAAGCGACGTAGTATGCAACGCGCCGACTCGCTCGCACCGCTTTCCGCCGCGACGCTCTGGGGCGGGATGTACGTCGTGAGCAAGTGGGGGTTCGCTTCGATTCCACCCGTGACGCTGGCCTTTCTGCGGGTCGTCCTCGGCGGGACTACGCTCTTTCTCGTCGTTCGACTGACGCGCCCGGTGCGCTCGTTCTCCCGTGCCGAGTGGCGACGGTTCGGCGTCCTCGGCGGGTGGGTCGCGCTCACGCTCGTCACGCAGTTCGTCGGTACCGACCTGACGAACGCCAGTCAGGCGTCGCTGTTGACGGTGCTCACGCCCGTCTTCACGTTCCTGTTGGGTATCGGCGTCCTCGGTGAATCGCTCTCGGGGCGAAACGTCGGCGGGATGGCGCTGGCCGTCGCCGGGACGCTGGTCGTCCTCGCCGGACAGTACGACCTCGGCGCAATCGGTCGCGGGAATCTGGTCGGCGTTCTCGCGCTGTTCGCCGCGAGTTTCGGCTGGGCGGGCTATACGGTCTGGGGCAAGCCCCTCGTCCGAACGTACTCGGCGCTCGAAACCGCGACCTACTCAACGCTCGCGTCGATTCCACTCGTCGGCGTTCTCGTCCCGTTCGAACTCGCCGCTACGTCCCCGGTCGCCGACGCGTCGGTCACTCCCGCAGTCGTCGGTGCAGTCTTGTACCTCGGCGTCCTCAGCACCGCAGCGGCGTGGTTCCTCTGGTATCGCGGGTTGGAGACGTTGGACGCTGGCGTCGTCGCCGTCTTCTTTTTCGCCCAACCGGTCGTCGGCGTCGTGCTCGGCGCGCTCTTCCTCTCCGAGTCGCTCGGCCCGACGTTCCTCGTGGGCGGGGTCGTGATGGGTGTCGGCGTCTGGCTCGTCAGTACGGCGGATAACTGAACGAGGTTCCTCGAGAGGCCGATTTCGGCGTGGCTCGGGGTCAGTCGGACAGCGGGGCTTCGTCTCCCCGGACGCTGTCTACGAGAACGTCGCCGTCCGGGCGTTTTGCGATCCAGAACAGTTTGTAGGCGTCCGTCTCGCGCACGAACTCGATGTCTGGCGCGTCGTTCAACGAGTAGCGTCGGAGCGTCCACTGGAACACCGATTCCCGCGCTTTCTTCCGCGACTGTTCGTTCGACAACTCCACCGGGAGCACCAGCACGTCCTCGGTGGCCCGCGTCTCGACGTCGGGGAACGTGTCCGCCCGAACCGCGAGACGGCGAGAGCGGTCGACGCTCGCGACGAACCGGTCGGTGCGGTCGCTGAGAAACGGGCGAGACATCGTCACCGCGACCTCGTACACACGGTAGGGGTACGCAACCGCACCGACCCGCCCCGTTCCGCTCTCCGCGCGCGAAATCGCGGGCGAGATGACCGCCAGTTCCGCGCGTTCGCGTCTCTCACCGACGAGTTTACTCGTCATTCCAGTAGCCGGATTCCTCGACGTGAGCGCGGATGTTGTCGGCCTCGGTCACGGCTTTGGGAGACACGTCCTCTCCGCCGTCGGTCACGTAACTCGGCGTTCCACTTCCGGGTTCGCTGGTCACCGCCGACAGCGGCTTGTCGAACACGTCGAAGTGTTCGTCCACGCCCGACGGAGGACGGGTCACGAGCGAGACGGAGACGAGCGTGACCACCGACAGGACGAACGCCGGGAACAGCCCGTAAACGCCGACGAGGTTGTAGAAGAACGGGGACGTCTGCTCGGACGGCATCATCCCCAGCGTGTCGAGGATGGTGCCGAGTTGCGTCCAGACGACCATCGTCGTCGCGCCGACGATCATGCTGGCGACGGAACCTTTCGCCGTCACCCGTTTCCACCACAGTGCTGCGATGAGCGTCGGCCCGATAGCCGCCCCCAGACCGCCCCACGCGTAATCGAGGACGAGCGTGTAGATGGGCGTCCCTTTCGCACCGTAGGCAAAGAGGATGCTCGCACCGCCGAGGACGAGGGTGACGACCCGCGAGTAGAGGACGAGTTGTGATTCCGTCGCCTGCTTGTTGAAAAAGCCGTGGTACACGTCCTCTACCACCGCGCTCGTGGCGACAAGCAGTTGCGAGTCGGCACTCGACATCATCGCCGCCAGCGCCGCCGCGAGGACGACGCCGGCGATGGGGCCGGGCAGGAGGCTGAGCGTCAGTCGCGGCATGGCGTTGTCCGCCTGTGCGAGCTCTCCCTGCCCGAAGGCGAGGATGGCGTACAGCCCGACGAGCGCCGCGCCGACGTACGCGACGAACATGAACAGTTGTGCGACCATCGCGGCGAGGCGAACGTTCTTCACCCGGTCGATGCCCATGAACCGCACCATGATATGTGGGTTGCCGGGGACGCCGAGTCCGATGGCGGCGTAGCTGATGATGCCGAAGACCGCCGCCCACCCGGTCGCACCGGCGGTGATGCTGGTCAGCGACCCGCCGCCAACGTTCGCCAGGTCGTTGAACGGCAACCCGTAGTTCGTGAACGCGATGATGGGGAGGACGATGAACGCGGCGAGGATGATGGCTCCCTGGAAGTAATCGGACCACGCGACGGCGAAGTAGCCGCCGAGGAGCGTGTAACCGACGACGATGACGCCGCCGACGACGATGCCGACGATGGGTTCGACGCCCGTGAGCACCTGCAAGAGCGTCCCGGCGGCGACTATCTGTGCGCCGACGTAGCCGCCCTCGAACAGCATCAACACGACGGCGGAGGTGCCTTTGACCATCCCCGTATCGTCCTGAAGTCGGGTCTCGAAGAACGTCGGCAAGGTCACCGATTTCACGATTTCGGTGTACTTCCGCAGGCGCTTTGCCAGTCCCGCCCACGCGATCAGGTCCGCGGGAATCATCCCGAGCCCGTTCAAGAAGGCCATGATTCCCGTCCCGTAGGCGTTCGCCGGTACGCCGAGGGTGAGCCACCCGCTCATCTCGGACGCTCGTTCCGAGAACCCGGTGACGACCGGGCCGACCTGCCGCCCGCCGATGACGTAGTCGCCCACCGAGTCCATCAATCTCGAGGCCCAGAGCCCGATACCGATGAGGACGACGAGGTACGCACCGAACGTGACCAACACCCAGATGCCCGCCTCGCCCGCGATCCCCTCAGGCATAGCTGTCCTCCTCGTACTCGTCGCGGAGACGCTTCTCGCGCCGTCCTTCGAGGACGTAGTACGCTATCAACATCACGAAGAACACGACGTAAGGGACGACCAGTCCGGCCCAGTCGAGTGTGCTCATGCCAGGCATACGAGTTAGAGAATAGCAAACAGAAATAAACGTTGCGGGAATTTACAACATTTCGACACATGTTCGTAGAGAAGCGAGCCCCGACGCGAAAGTGACGCCCCTCTTCGGTCCTCCGCGGAGCCAAATCGCCACCGTCCCACGGCGAGCATCGTTCGTTCGACAGTGTTAGCGGGCCATCCGTTGCGATGGGCGTCGTCGACACACCCCGTGTTCGAAGTGGCTCCGAAATCCTATCGCCGTTCGAGTGGCGGTTCCGCCGACCGTTCGAGCCGGACGATTTCGGGTTCGAACGTCTCACCCGTGAAGCGCCACGACCCCACGAAGGGGTACGAACCGTTCAGGGAAACGATGACGTAGGAGTAGCCGTCCCACGTCGCGTCGGCCACGTCGGTTTCGCTCGGCGTGTCCGGCCCGGACGGATGTGAGTGGTAGAATCCGACGACGTCCCGTCCGCTCGCTTCGATTTCCTCCATGAGCGCGAGTTGCTCTTCGGGGTCGAGTTCGTAGGTCGTCTCCGGGGATTCCGCGACGTTCTCCGTGCGATAGACGTCGTCGACCCGACCGGTGACGCGTGGGGAGTCGGTGCCGTCGTCTCGGCTTCCGGCGAGGATACCACAGACCTCGGCGGGACGACCTCGACGCGCGTGGCTGACGAGCGTGTCGTACACCTCACGAGAGAGGACGAGCATGGCAGTGGATTTATCGCGGGACGGTATAAGCGAGGAGGCCAATCGAAACCCACTTGCGGGGGAAGCGGCAATCGACTGACGCGCGAGGGTTGCCAAGCCAGGCCAACGGCGGCGGGCTTAAGACCCGCTCGTGTAGACGTCCATGGGTTCGAATCCCATCCCTCGCATGCGCCGACGAACGCTCCGCTGAGTTTGTTCGTGTATCCAACGATCGTCTCATTCTTACGAGGCCGTACCTTTAATCAGGAGTTAGGAATTAGATAACGTAATGGACGTAAACTCTCACATTCGATATCAAAATCAATTTTTCGTCTGTGATTCATCGTTCCAACCGTCGCCTCCCGCGGAATTTTTACGTGTCGAATTCACGCCGGACCTCGATATCCACTACTCCGACTCTCTCCCGTTTCAGCGGGCTTCAGACGACGAAAACGAGCTCGCACTCGTCGGTGACGCGGTGGTTCCGAACGGACCGCCGCTTCAAAACTGGTTAGAAGCCACCGTTTCGGAGCCGCTGGAAGGCGTTCTCCGCGAGGCGCAGGCGCTCACCGGACGCTACGCGCTCGTCTACTCGAACGACGATTCGGCGACCGTCGTTCCGGACCCGCTCACTCACAAATCACTGTACTATCATACGGAGCACGAACTGGTCACCTCCTCGCTCAAACTGTTGTTCGATTCCGTCGACATCGAGCAGACCGAAAATCCACGCGTCGTCGAGTTCATGAACACGGGGCGGTTCGAGAACAACGAGAGCGCCTTCATCGGCGATAAGACCCTCTATCAGAACCTAAAGTGCGTTCTTCCAAACCACGTTCTGGACGTCGACGAGATGCGCACCACGCGGAGGCCGCTCTTCCCCCCGGACGTCCAGCGACCTCCAGCGCAGTACATCACAGACCGTATCTCGGCCGTGATGGAATCGTTCAACGAGAGATACAATCTCTTCACACCGATTACCGCGGGACGGGATTCCCGCACCATACTGGCGTGTTCGAAAGACATCGTCGACGACGTCACGTGGTACACGTTCTCTAACTGGTCTGTGGGCGAGCATCCGGACGTGAGAATCCCGAAACAGATAGCGGAAGAGAGCACTGTCTAGATAAGAAAACCCAGCGACAGCGGTACGATTGACGAGGTTTTACGCACTGTTCGAAAGCGACTGATTCTTGAGAGTGAGAGTGGCTGCACCGTGAGAAGACGGAATTCAATTACTTTACCGGAAATCTAGTCATAATGAGACGAAGTGATTCGTTAGCCACTCATGGTAGAGACGTTGAAACGCCACTATACACCAGAACCGCTTAACTAGACAGTGCCCGGAAGAGCAGGGTTTCAACTACTCGATACATCATCTGCGTTCCCTGGACGACGACTTTCGAGCGGCACTCAACGAAGACCTCTGTTGGCTGCGGGAGTTGCCGAAGACGAAACAGGTGCAGTTCTTTTACGAAAATTGCGACGTGAACGAAGACCTCTTCGTGACCGGGAACGAGCCCGTCTACAAGTCACACTTTCAGAGTCCAGATGCGGGTGAGAGCGTGCTACAACACGCGTGTGACGTGCTCCAGTATCCCGACGACGACTTCGTCGAAAGCGAAATCGAAGCGTGGTTGCCCGGTGCGACCGAGTACGACATCCCGCTCATGGATCTTCTATACTGGGAGCAACGAATCGGTCGGTGGGGTTCGGTGACGCTTCGAGAGAAGGATTTCGCCATCCGCAGTATCTCCCCGTTCTCGAATTACGACCTGTTACTGACGGGATTGGGCGTCGACGAGCGTCGACGCTCCGCTCCAGAGTACGACCTCATAAAGAAGACCATCGAAGCGAAATGGCCTGCACTCCTGAAATACGATATCAACCCGAGCGCGAACCCGCTCAAAGCCAAGGTCGCGAGCGCCGCGCCGGGACCAATCGAACAGCTGCTCAAATCTATTCACTCGAAAGTGAACTGAGTCGAATAGCACCCCGTTCGCCTGCGCGTTCGTCTCTCGGTGTGGCGAGACGGACCGCTGACGACGGTCGTCGACGAGTTCGCCGCCCGACGGAACGAACGACGACGTACTGAAACTTCGAACCGAACATATCTAAATAGTTTCGCCGTTTCCTGATTCGTCTCCGAATCTTCCAGTTCCATGTCAGACAAATGACGATAGGGTTTTTGAACGTCGATTGCAGAGAGCTAGGAAGTATATGAACGAGGACGGTCCCCCTGACGAGCACGACGTTCATCGCGTGCAACACGACCTATCGAGCGCACAGTCGCTCAGCACGACGGTAACGGTCGCCGTCGCGGACGTGGCAGGGGTCGAACCGGCAGATATTCCCGAACAACTGTACGACGTCGTCGACCCGGAGGCGCTCGACAAACTGTTCAAGCCTCGTGACGACGGCAAACCCCGTCGGGGAGGACGCCTGTCTTTTTCGCTGTACGGCCACCACGTCACGGTTCGTGGCGACGGGACGATTACGATACAACCCGGCCTCGCACGCATCAAGCGACTCGGCGGAAATCTCCTCGTCGTCGGGTCGGTCCCTGATTCGGTAGTGGACGCCGCGAGCACGTTACTCCTCGGTGAGACGACCTGCGGTCGGACTCGTGTGTTCGCACTCCACGACCGGAGCGTTTCGACGGCCCGGAGCCGCCTGTCGATGGTGGGGTCGGTCGGCGAGGACGCACACATCATCGATTATCACACGGACGCTCGCTCGGTGAGCGCTGACGAGATGGTGCAGGTCGGTCCGACCGTAGAGCGCGTCGAAGGGGACTTAGACGACTTTCAGGCTGAAATCGTCAGCACCATCCAGCGACTCGACGCCGAACGGGGCGGGTTCGACCCGGCTGAACTTCGCTTCTGTTTCGATACCCTCCGGCCACTGGTCGAGACGCACGACGACGCGCGGACCGATGCGTTCCTCGGGCCGATTTGCGAGGCGGTCAAAGACGTCTCGGGAATGGCTCACTACATCCTCCCCATCGAACGAGACTCGCCCCACGTGCGTGCCATCGCCACGAAGTTCGACGCTGTCGTCGAACTCAAGGCGGGGGACGCAGGACCGGAACAACGCTGGCACCTTCGGGACACCGACCACACGACCAGGTGGTTCGACCTCTGATTTCACGATGAACCCGCAACCGGAGGTGAGGAACGTGAATCCGCAGTTTCGACCGGAGGACGACCTCCCCGGCCTCACGGTCGTCGACCCACTCGAACGGAGTCGGTTCACGGTCGAAACCTCCCAGTCGGTCGAACTACGCAGCTCCCCCGTCGAGGAGTTCTCCGCATCGGTCGGGGTCGTGACCAGCCTGACGAC
This sequence comes from Haladaptatus ordinarius, assembly GCF_054177595.1. Lineage (NCBI taxonomy): Archaea > Methanobacteriati > Methanobacteriota > Halobacteria > Halobacteriales > Haladaptataceae > Haladaptatus > Haladaptatus ordinarius. The sequence continues at coordinate 68,439 of NZ_JBPEHH010000001.1, forward strand.
CGCCCGATTTCGCTTTCCGTTCATCTCGGGCGGGTACGTTCGAAACGCCACGGGCACGCTCGTGCTCGCAATCGACCACGAGACGTCGACGACGCTCCCGGCGTCCGAGTACTACATCGAACTGACGACGCCCGTGAAGACGTATCTCCACCTCGACTCCGCCGTCGGAATCGACACGTCGGACGATCGACTCACCCTCTCGTTCGACGGCGCGGTGCGGGTGGAAGTCGGGGCGCGTTCCCATCACACCCGTCCGGCGGGAACGGTGACGACGACGGAGGATCCGGTGGACGTGATGGCGGCCGTCTCGGCGTTCGGGTCGGCGCTGAAGACGACGAGTCCCGAACGCTCGTTCCCGACGCTCCGCGGCCATCCCCCCACCATCGAGTTCGGCGACGAGCTTCAGGTCCCCGACGAACTACGACCCCCCGAGACCGGCGTCAGAATCGAACTTCCGCCCGACTTCGAACACATCTTCCCCGCCACCCCACTCGCGTACTACCTCGGCGCGACGCTTGTGCCCGGAAATACGCCGCGTATCGTCACGAGCGGGACGACTCGTTCGCTGGATGGCCCGCGCGGTTTCGAGGGCGAAGTCGAGCGCGTGCTGAAACAGACGTTCCTCTTCGACTGCGTGACCCGAACCGAGGGGCTGTACCGAGTGGACTTACACGAGCGAACGCAACTCGAATCGAAGGTCGACCTGGATTTCCCGACGCTCTACGACGCCCCGCTCGCCGAGCGATTGCGAGCGTATCTCTCCGTTCCGTTTTCCACGGTGGCCGACGTGCTTCCGACGTGGCGACTCGCAGTTCACGTCACGAACGAACCGTCGAACGTGACACAACTGCCCTACGTGCTCCGGAACCTCCCGCTCGTTCGGACGGCGAGTAGCATCCGAGAGACCGACGAGACGGTGGCGACTGCGACCGAGATTCGGGAATTTGCGCGGGCGGTGGGGTCGGACGCGAACTCCCAGGAAGAACGCACGCTGAACGAGAACTTCGTCTCGCTGCCAGCGGTCGAGACGCTCGAACACGCTTGGCTCGGGACGGGCACACCGGTCGGCGGAAACAAACTGCTCCGGTCGGGGTTCGAAAACCGATTGGCTCGCGAACGATCGACTGCCGACATCGAAGTCACCTTCGTGTGCAACGACGAGAAGATGCAAGCGGAGTGGGATGACACGCTGTACGGCAATCGCGACGACCTCTCGTTCGACGTGACGACTCGGCAGCGCTGTACGACGGCGGAACTCCGGACGCTGTTGAGCGAGCGAACCGACTTCTTTCACTACATCGGGCACGTCGAGGACGGCGCGTTCGTCTGCCCCAATGGATTGCTCGACCCGAACGACCTCGCCAGCGTGGGCGCGAACACATTCCTTCTCAACGCGTGTCGGTCGTACACGCCTGGAAAACTGCTCGTCGACGGAGGCAGTATCGGGGGCATCGTCACGTACAGTGACGTCGGCAACGCCAGTGCCACGACGATAGGCCAGACCATCGCACGACTCCTCAGCGGCGGATTTCCGCTCCGTGCTGCGCTCTCGGTCGCTCGCAGTCACCGACTCGTCGGCAACCAGTACGTCGTCGTCGGCGACGGTAGCGTCGGAATCGCTCAGGCAGGCGGAGGAGTGTCGAAGATGTCGTTCGTCGAACCGCTCGACGACGGGGAGTATTCACTCCGGATACGGTCGTACCCGACGAACGACTACTCGGTCGGCTCGAACATCATGCCCTTCGTCGATGGGTTACAGATGTACTACCTCGCGGGCGGTGACGTGCCGTCGCTCACGGTTTCGGAGACCCAACTCCGACGCTTCTTCGAACTGGAGAATATGCCAGTCGTCTACGACGGTGACCTGTGCTGGTCCTCCGAGATAACCCTTCCCCGAGACCTCTCGTAACGCCCTTCCGTGGCGGCGACCTATCGCCGCCAATGACGCGAACCTCGCAGGTCGAACGGTCGTTCGACTCGCACGCCGGATTCGAACGAGACGGTCCCGACACCTTCGTCGCGACGACGACGCCGTTCGAAGGGACTGCCCGACTGAACGACGATACCGTCTCCGTGACGGTTCGGACGCCGATGCTGTCGGCCGTCGTGGAGGGTGAGACGGTCGCCGACGTCGTCGAAACGGGGTGGTTCGAGACGCTCGAACTGCGACTGGAAGATACACACACCGTCCTCTCGACGGACGACGCGACTCCGCCGGACATCGAGCGAGACGGTGACGAGGTGGTGCTCTCGCTGACGTTTTCTGGCTATCCGGAGAAAGCGGCCGACGACGCGATGGCTGTCGTCGATTTCGTCGAAGGAACGTGGGTACAGGGCGTCATTCCGGGATACGAGTACGGAGGGCCAGCGACAGGATTGCTGTCGTCGGCGCGTCAGCAGTACGATTAGTCGGTCTGCGATGCCCACCTCGCCGCGACTGACGGCGCGTCTCGAAGAGCGGTCGTCAGTCCATCGCGATGTACGTCTGCGTATCCTCGACGCCCTGAATGCCCTGGATGCCGTCGGCGGCGATGGTCTTCACTTCGGCGGGGTTCTCGACCTGCACCTTGACGATGAGGTCGACGTCTCCCGCGACGATGTGCGCGTCCTGCACGCGGTCGATGTCGAGGATCGTACCTTTCAATCGGTCTGCCTCCCCCGTGTTCGCCTTGACCATGATGTACGCGGCGACCATCTCAGGCACCTCCTGTCTGTGCTTTCGCTCGACTTCCGTCCCCGACGAGGATTCTCCGCACGTCCTCTAACACGTCGAAGTCGGCGAGCACGGCGACTCTGTCCCCGACTTCGAGGGAATCGTCCGGAAGCGGGATTCCCATCGGTTCGTCGTGCTTGCCGAACGCGAGGATGCGCGTGTTCGCTGGCAGTTCGAGTTCGCTGATAGAGTAGCCGTCCATGGGTGATTCCTCGGTAATCGTGAGTTCCACTACTTGTAAGTTCTGGGCGATGTCGGCGATAGCGCGGATGTTCCCTCCGAGCAGGGCGTTTTTCGCACCGATCGCACCGAGTCGCTCCGGGTAGACCACCTCGTCGACGTCGCTGGCGAACTTCCGGTAGATGTCCTCGCGGTAGTCCTCGTCGATGCGGAGGACGGTTCGACAGCCGTTGTGTTTGCCGACCATACAGGCCGCGAAGTTGACGTTCAGGTCACCGGTCAATCCGCCGACCGCGTCTGCCGTCTCGAGGCCCGCTTGCTCCAGGACCTTCTCTTTCGACCCGTCCCCTTCGACCACCTCGAAGTCGTCGTTTCGTGCGCGCTTCGCTTTCTGCACGTCGCGTTCCACGAGCACCACCTCGTGGCCTTCCTCCCGGAGGACGCGGGCGGTTCGCAAGCCGACACGCCCTGCACCAATGATAACGAATCGCATGTCACACCGTACGATTGAGGGGTTGAATAACCTTTCTCCGGGGGAAGGTTTTTCTAGCATGATAGAGTATCACACACCACTATGGTGCACGCGTTTATCATGGTGAACACTGCCGCAGGGAAATCTCAGAACCTCCTCGAATCGGTGCGTGACCTGGGGAGCGTGCAGGAAGCACACATCGTCGCGGGGGATTACGACATCGTCGTCGAAGTGGACGCTGGCGAGGTGTACGACGTCCTCCAGACGGCCTCGGGGGACGTACAGGGGTTAGAGGGCGTCGTGGACACCAAGACGTACATCGCCATCGACTAGCCGGGTCGTCTCTCGACCACCGCGGAATGTCGTTCTCCGTCCGAACGTCGTCCGCTGTTCGAGCGCGCCGACGTTCAGTGTTCCAGTTCGTACACGTCGTTGGTCTCGAGGAACGAATCCAGCCACGCCTGCTGGTCTCGCAGTCGCGGCGGGACGTCGGCGTACACCCGGTCGAACACGTCGTGGGGGTCGGGGTCTTCGACCGCTTCGGCTTCTTCGACTGCCGCTTCTAACAGCTCGTTGGCGTCGTCGTGCACCTGTGCGACGAACTCGTCGTCCACGAGTCCCTGCTCGCGGAGCCACGATTCGTAGCGGTCGAGCGGGTCGGCTTTCCGCCAGTCCGGCAGGTCGCGTTCCTGGTCTTCGTACTGGCTCGGGTCGTCGCTGGTGGTGTGGGCACCCTGCCGGTAGGTCAGGCTCTCGACGAGCACCGGTTCGCCTCGCCGGGCGGCGTCGAGCGCTTCGCCGACGGTTTCGCGCACCGCGAGGGGGTCGTTGCCGTCCACCTGCACGCCGTTGAACCCGTAGGCGTCGGCTTTGACGGCCATGGACTCGCTCGCGGTCTGTTTGTGCCGGGGGAGGCTAATCGCCCAGTTGTTGTTCTCGCAGAAGAAGACGACGGGCGCGTCGAAGACTCCCGCGAAGTTCAACCCTTCGTGGAAGTCGCCCTCGCTGGTCGCCCCGTCACCGAAGTAACAGAGTGCGGCGTCGTCGTCGCCGCGATAGTTCATCGCCATGCCCGCGCCCGCCGCGTGTGGAATCTGGGTGGCGATGGGCACCGCCTGCGGGAAGTTCGGTACGTCGTGGTCGGAGTGGAACTCGGGACGGCCGCGACGGAAGAGGAGCACGTCGCTGATGGGAACGCCGCGAGCGACCTGCATCGCGTTCGAGCGATAGGTCGGAAAGAGCCAGTCGTCTTCGGCCAGCGCTAGCGCCGCACCGACCTGCGAGGCTTCCTGTCCACGATACGGCGGCCAACTGCTCATCCATCCTCTGCGCTGGAGGGCAATCGCGCGCTCGTCGAATCGCCGGGCGAGAACCATCTGCTCGAACGTCTCGCGGGCGTCCTCGGCGGAGAACGGTGTCTCGGCCAGTTCGCGCTCTCCGATGATGCGGTTCATGCCTCCGGGCAGGGAGTCCGGTTTCAAAGTCGTTCCGAAACCGGCGGCGCGGACGAGCGGTGGAGAGCGCGACGAAGCGACCGCTGTCGCAGTGGCGCGCGTCGATACGAAACGGGAAAACGAGGACGGCCTACGGAAGCGGACAGAGACTGGCCGTCAGAACGACGGTCTCGTCCGTGTCGTTTCGCGCGCCGTGAACCACGCCACGTTCGTGGAGGACGACGCCGGGGGCCGAGACGACTTCCTCGGAATCGTCCTGAATCACAGTCACGTCGCCGTCGAGGACGTGGAAGACGTTGGTGCTCTCACCGTGTTCGTGCGGGGAGAGTTCCGCGCCCGGCCCGAGAGCGAACGCCTTCACGAGCACGTCGTCGGTCACGACCAGTTCGTCGGTCTGCACTTCGTCGTCGTCCGGGTCGAGGTCGGGATAGCGATCGAGCATACCGGAACCACGGTACGTCGGGACTTAATCGGACTGGTCACGTGCGCCGGTCGTTCTTTCCGTCCCGACACACTCGAACCGACCTCACTCCGGTTGGTCTCGGTAGTCGGAGTGGTCGGTGATGAACCCGGATTTGAAGCCGATCCACGCCAGCACGCTGATGAAGAGGATGGGCGGGAGGATGGCGAATCCCCAGAGCGGGTCCATCCCCCATCCGAGAATGAGCAAGAGGTCGAACAGTCCGAGCGCGAGGAACGGGATGACCGCCAGGGCGGCGCGCTTTCTGTCCACCTCGGACGACTCGGTCGGCAGTGAACTCCCCATGGACACCCCTCGGCGTTCCACGACCAAAAACTGCCCGTTCACGCTCAAGTTCGTGGCGCTCGTAGGGTCGATATGGCGACCGAACTCGCGGACGGCCTCTGGTGGCTCAACCTCGGGAGCGTGAACTGCTATCTCGCGGACGACGGCGGCGACCTGACGCTCGTGGACGCCGGAACGCCCTTCCACCGCGGCGACATCGCACACGGCGTAAAGGACGCGGGGTACAGCGTCGACGACGTCGACCGCGTGCTCGTCACCCACTACGACTTCGACCACGTGGGCGCACTCCCCCGGCTTCCACTCGACGCACCCGTCTTCGTCGGCGAGGCGGATGCACCGCTCCTCACGGGCGAGAGAGCCCCGGGGTGGGGAAACCACAAGGGCGCACTCCAGCGCGTCACGCGACCGTTTCTCTCTCGTCCCGACGGTCCGGTCCGCTCCATCCACGATGCCGACGAAATCGGGAGTTTCACGGCCTACGCCACGCCGGGCCACTCACCCGGCCACGTCGTCTACGTCAGCGAAGCCCTGGACGTCGCCTTCCTCGGCGACCTTGTCCACGAGAACCGCGGGAAACTGGAAGCCTCGCGGTGGATCGTGAGCTACGACACCGACACTGTACGCGATAGCATCGTCACGCTCGCAGAACAGACGCCCGAGTTCGCAGTCGCGGCGATGGGTCACGGCGTCCCCTTCGTCCGCGACGGGAGCGACCGGCTGCGAGAACTCGCGGCGACGCTGTGAGCGACGCGGCGGAACACGAACTCCGGAATCCGTCGAACCCCCCGGCAGGAACTCCGTGGTCGCTGGCGACAGGGCGGTCCGTGCCGTTCTCGAACGCTTCTGAATACGCACGGATGTTTCTCGTTCGCTCCCAGGGAGGTCACTCGCTTTCCTACCGTTCCCGCCGACACCTCAATTCATAAACCCCCGTCGCCCATTGCACGAGACATGGGAACCCACGTACTCATCGTCGGCGCGTACGGAAGCGCAGGTGTCGCCGTCGCGAACCGTCTCGCGGACGAGGACGTCCGGTTGACGCTGGTCGACGACGGGGACCCCGGCGGCGGGCTGTGCATCCTCCGTGGATGTATGCCCTCCAAGGAAGTGCTGTCGGCGGCGGCCCACCGGTTTCAGGCTCGCCACGACTCCCGCCTCTCGAAGCCACCGACGGTAGACGTGGAGTCGGTCGTCGCCCGGAAGGACGAACACGTCCTCGGGTTCGCAGAACACCGCCGGGCCGCCGTCCACGACCTCGCGGAGCGGGAGAACGTCGAGTTCTACCACGACACCGCTCGGTTCGTGGACGGACACACGGTCGCCGTCGGCGACCGGGAAATCGAGGCGGATTACGTCGTCGTCGCCACGGGGTCGGTCGTGAACGTTCCCGGTCTCCCCGGAATCGGACAGGTCGACTACATGACCAGCGCGGACGTGCTCGACGCGACCGAATTTCCCGACTCGGGCGTGGTGATGGGATTCGGCTACACCGGCATCGAACTCGTCCCCTACCTCAGCGAGGCGGCGGGGATGGACATCACCGTCGTCGAACACGACGAGCGCCCGCTGGACGAGGCCGACGAACCGTTCGGTGACGAACTGCTCGACGTCTATCGCGAGGAGTTCGGCGTCGAAATCCTCACCGAAACCTTCGAGAAGCGCGTCGAAGCCACCGAGGAGGGCGTCCGCCTCCACGTCGAGCAGAACGGCGAAGCGCGGGCTATCGACGCCGACCAGCTCTTTTTGTTCACGGGACGACGACCGAATCTCGAACGACTCGGACTGGAGAACACGTCGCTCGAACCGGGGCCGGGGTGGGTCGAAGACACCATGCAGGCCCGCGACGACCCCCGGACCTTCGTCGTCGGCGACGTGAACGGGAAAGAACCCATCCTCCACGTCGCCAAAGAGCAGGGCTTTGCGGCCGCCGACAACATCCTCGCTCACGCACGCGGGGACGACCTCGAACCCTACGAGAACGTCCACCATCACGTCATCTTCTCCGGCGCGGGCGTCTACCCGTTCGCCAGAGTCGGTCTCTCCGAACGTATGGCGAACGCAGAGCGTAGAAACTACGTCGCTGTGACGCGTCACGCCAGCGACGACGGCGTGTTCAAGACGAAACACGTCCCCGAAGGGCTCGCGAAACTGGTGGTCGATGCGGACGACGGGACGGTACTCGGTTACCAGGGGCTACACTATCACGCCGACGTGATGGCCAAGACCATGCAGGTCGTCGTCGAACGGGAGATGGACGTTCGCGACGTGCCAGACCGGGCGTACCACCCGACGACACCCGAGATTTTAGATGGCTTGTTCCGGGACGCGAGCGTGGAAGTCGAGAACGAGTGACGCGGTCGGACGCGTTTCGTCACCCCGAGTCATCGATACCGGTAGCCATCGAACCGGAACTCGGATAGCGATTCTCACCTGCCCTGGGACATCGAAATCACGGACAACAGGCGTTCGACTCTCCTGTCCGGACGATATCGGACAGATTCCGACTCTCGGTCGAAATCGAGAAGCCCGGCATCGGCCAATCGCGGGAGGTGGTCGTGGTACAGGAGGACGGAAGTCGTCCGTCGCGAGGTCTCCCTTTCGGCGGTCAGGGTGTTGGATAGCTCGTCGATAGAAGTACGACTCCCTTCGCTTTCGGACAACGACAGGAGTATCCGACGCCGAACCCGATCGCTCAGCAGCTGGAAAAGTACGTCGAACGGAATGTCGTCCTCCGGCGCTGCCTGTGATGTTTCTACCAATTCGTCTCTTCGGTGTCGTCTGTATGAATCGGACATCGGTCGCTGGCAGAACGTGGAGGTGACAGTGCCATAACTCATTTTGATGACACAGAGATATCAACTGTGAAAGAATCAACTTCGTTTATATTCTCGCACAACGGTTCCGACTCTCACGTCGAAAACGAATTACTCTTCGGCTCTCAGGAACCGCTGTAACGGCTGAAAGTACTGGTTGCGAATCAGGATTTCGTCTCGGTGTTCCAATCCCATCTCCGGAAGCGCAGTCGCGATTCGGGTCAGGTCGTCGTTGGACGCTCCGACGGCTTCTATCCGAACGTTGTCTTCTCCGGCCATGAGTTCGCGCACGTTCACGATACCGGGAATTTCGAGCACTCGTCGGGCAATCTCATTTCGTTCTGCGACCGGTGCGGTACACACCATCACCACGTTCAATGGAAATCCTGCCCGTTCGTAATCCACCGTCGCTAGATAACCCGTGATGATGCCGTCAGATTCGAGCTGGTCGATTCGGTTGCTTACGGTGCTGGCCGAGACGTCGAACCGATTTGCGATTTCGGTCGTCGTCGTAGCGCGAGCATCGTTCTGGAGTGCGTACAGGATTCCCTTGTCGATGTCGTCCAGGACGTAGGATGCCATACGATACCAATGGTGGGAGTCGTCAAGACATTTTCTTCCGTTCGGAATTCGTGGTGTCACCCGGCATATTCGCGGGCGTAGCACGCCCTCCCGTCAAAATCTATCCGACGACCGGTCGTCATCGACGGTGTAGCTTTCGATTCTCGACCGGATACATCTACTGGACAAGAGTGCAGATAAGGCTAAAAGCCGGGGGGACATAGGAGGAAATATGAAGGCTAAGCGGGAGTATCGACGCCGCGCGGACATCGAAGTCCGGGTGCTCGACGCCCTCGTCGACCGGAGTGAGGAAGGGATGACGGTGTTCGAACTCCGGTCGCACGTAGCAGCCGACATCGACGACCTGGAGGACGCACTGGGGAACCTCAAGGAAGACGACCTCATCAACGCGGAGACCGAGAACGGACGAACCCGAATCAAGCCCGACGAGCGCGTCATGCCCGACCCCGACGAACACGGCGAAGAACCAACCATCGTGGACCGAATCATCGACCGACTCCCCCTGTAGACATCCGACGTTTTTACCCGCCCGCCCCATCGAATACGTGTATGAATCCGCTCGAAGCGATACACGCCGACCACGGCGCGACATTTTGTTCGGTCGGAAACCGCCGGGTTCCGCGCGATTACGGAAAGCCCGAGCGCACGCATCACGCGGTCAGAAACGGCGTCGGTCTCATCGAGATGCCCTACGGTGTCGTCGTCGTCTCCGGGGACGACCGACTCGAGTTCGTGGACAACGTCGTCTCCAACGCGATTCCGACCGAGGATGGAGACGGAACCTACGCCCTCCTTCTCGACCCGCAAGGCCGCATCGAACTGGATATGTACGTCTACTGTACGGACGATAGCCTCCTGCTCTTTACCCCTCCTGGAGAGGCGACCCCACTCGCCGAAGAGTGGCGCGAGAAAGTGTTCATCCAGGACGTAGAGATTACGATGGCGACCGACCAGTTCGCCGTCTTCGGCGTCCACGGCCCCCGCGCTACCGAGAAGGTCGCCAGCGTGTTGAACGGTGCGAGCACGCCAGACGAACACCTCTCGTTCGCTCGCGGGAAGATGTCCGACGTGGGCGTGACCGTGGTCCGAACCGACGCACCGACGGGTGAGGAAGGGTACGAAGTCGTCTGCACTACCGGCGAGATAGAAGACGAGATGGGCCGCACGCGCTCGGCCGTGGAACTCGTCTTCGACACCCTGCTCACTCGCGGGATGAACGCCGTCCCCTTCGGGAGACGGACGTGGGAGTCGCTGACCCTGGAGGCCGGAACGCCGCTGTTCGAGTTCGAACTCGACGGCGAGATTCCGAACGTCCTCGGACTGCGGAACGCCCTCGACTTCGAGAAAGGTTGTTACGTCGGGCAGGAAGTCGTCTCACGCATCGAGAATCGCGGTCAGCCGAGTCGCAGACTCGCGGGACTCCTGCCCGAAGCCGTCCCGGAGCGGGGAGCCGCCGTCTTCGACGGCGACGAGGTAGTCGGTGAAATCACTCGCGCGCTCGAGAGTCCGTCCCGAGAGGAGCCGGTCGCCATGGCACTCGTGGACTACGACGTGTCGCCGGGGACGGAACTGACGGTTCGAGTCGACGGCGAGGACGTTCCGGCGGCGTCGGTCGCGCTCCCGTTCGTGGAGGGAAGCGACTCCTCAGAACGCCTGCCCCAGTACGATTGAATCGAGCGCGAGAGGGGAGAACGGTCCGTTTTTTCTAATCGGTGGTCGAGTTCCGTCGCCTCGAGAGCCATCACCTATCATCCCCGGAACAAAACAATTTTTAACTACCCTGTGATACCACTAGGTGGTATGAACGAATTCGAAGGATTCACCGACGTCAGCGAAGCGGAAGTCACCCGAGCCATCGGAAGCGCGTGGAGCGAAGAGTTCGACGAGTTTTCGGAGAGCGAAGTCATCGTCGTCGGCGGCGGCCCGTCCGGGTTGATGGCCGCCAAGGAACTCGCGGAACGCGGGGTTCAGACGATGGTCGTGGAGAAGAACAACTACCTCGGCGGGGGGTTCTGGCTCGGCGGATTCCTGATGAACAAGGTCACGGTTCGTGACCCGGCCCAGTCCGTCCTCGACGAACTCGGCGTTCCCTACGCCGAGTCCGACGAGGCGGAAGGGCTGTACGTCGCGAACGGCCCGCACGCCTGCTCCGCCCTCATCAAATCGTCCTGTGCCGCGGGCGCGAAAATGCAGAACATGACCGAGTTCACCGACGTGGTCGTCCGCGAGGGTCACAGCGTCGGCGGTGTCGTCATGAACTGGACGCCCGTCCACGCCCTGCCGCGTGAACTCACCTGCGTCGACCCCATCGCGGTCGAGTCCGATCTCGTCATCGACGCGACGGGCCACGACGCCGTCGTCGTCTCGAAACTCCAGGAACGTGGCGTCCTCGACGCACCGGGACTCAGCCACGCGAAAGAACACAACACGGGCATGGACAAGACCGCGGACGACCAGTACGGCGCACCCGGCCACGACTCGCCCGGCCACGATTCGATGTGGGTCGCAAAGAGCGAGGACGAGGTCGTCGAACACGCCGGGAAGGTCCACGACGGACTCGTCGCTACCGGTCTCGCCACCGCGACGACCTACGGGCTGACCCGGATGGGGCCGACCTTCGGCGCGATGCTCCTCTCGGGCAAGCGTGCCGCACAGGTCGCACTCGACGAGTTAGGCGTGGGAGGAACCGTCGAGATGGCGGGACGTCCGTCGCCCGCGGACGACTGACGGCGGTTTCGGACTCGGTTTTCGAGCGTTCGAAGCCAGTTCGACTCCCTACGACACTCGCCCGCTGGCGATTCGAACGATACCCATCACGTGTTCGCTGTCCCGAACCTCGGTCGCACGCTCTCCGAGTGCGCGCCGTGCTTCCGCAATTCGCTCGTCGAGCACGCTCCACGGCGGCCGTTCGAAGTCCAGTCCCCCGCCGGGCGTGGAGGCCACGACCAGCCCACGGAAGGCCTGGTTCAGGGGCCACGAGTAGGGATGGGTGCTCTGGCCTGCATCGAGGAGAGCGAGGTGACCGCCGGGGCGAATCCAATCGGTCCAGTGGCCGACGACCGTATAGGGGTCGTCCAGCATCCCCACGACGAAAGTGGCGAGGACGGCGTCGACCTCCTCGCACGGTTCGAACGTGGTCGCGTCCGCCTGCACGAGATGGACGTTCTCCCACCCCTCGCGTTCCACGCGAGCACAGGCCTGTTCTATCATCCCGCGCGTGAAGTCCACGCCGATTACACGCCCCTCCGGGCCGACGCGCTCTCGGAGGTGCGGGACGTTCGCCCCCGTCCCACAGCCCATCTCGACGACGGTGTCGCCGGACGAAAGCGCGAGTTGCGCCACTGCCCGCTCGCGCAGTTGTGAGAGTCCGGGCGTCGCCGACGCGAGGACGTCGTACAGTCGCGCCCACCGGCCGTAGAACTGCTGGGCGGCGGTGGTTCCGCTCCGTGACATGCTCGCTCGTTGGGGACGGGCCGACAAAAGAAACCGGGTCGGCGCGGCGGGTGTTCGAACCGCGCGACGCCCGACTCGGGGAGCGTTCGGGAAACCTTTCGGCGACAGGTATTTGTCACGAGAGGGTATTCTAAGAATTATGACACGACAGGAGCTGCTGTCGCTCGACGGAACTGGATTTGAGGGACGAGAAGACGAGTTCTACTCGCTCTGGATACTGGCGACGGCCGTGTACGGGGTCGGTGACGTCGTGACGACGATAGCGCTGCTCGATTTCAGTCCGACCGTAGACGAGGCCAACGTGCTCCTCAGGGCGGCGGTCGAAACGTTCGGTCACGCGGGGCTCGTCGGCCTCAAATTAGCGGTGTTCTTCGCGTGTCTCGGCATTCACGTGTACGGGATACGGGATTCGGAAGACTGGGTCGTGCTGTACGCTCCACCCGTCGTCCTCGCAATCATGGGTGCGTTTTTCACGTCCTACAACATGCGGCTTCTGCTCGGGTAGGCGGGCGAACCGACGCGATGGTCGCGTTCGATTCCGCCTGAACGTCGACCGACGCACCGTCGTTTCGGGGTGGGCTCCCGGTCCGCTGATTCCGTTCGTCCGGAGGAGACCGGGCGTCCTCGCTGGTGGTCGGGGTAGCTTCGGTGGTCGTCTCCGAAGTCGACGTGTCGGTGCTGGTCGTCGAACCGTCCGGCCGTGACACCGTGGTCGTGTCGGCCGTCGTGGCTGGTGTGTCCGTCGGCGGTGGCGACGCCTCGTCCACGTCAGGCGAGGGCTGGAGTGCTGGAAAGACGAACCCGAAACCAGCACCGAGCACGGCTGTGATGGCGACGAGTCCGACGACGACGCCCCGTTTGGTGAGAAAGAACGTGAGGAGACCGCTTCGTGTCATTCTCCTTCTCCTCGGTTGTCTCCGGTCGAATCAGTGTCCCCATCGTCGCCGTTTCCGTCGTCGACGTTTCCGTCGCTCTGGCCGTTCTCGTCGGGAGCAGTAGCCCCGGTGTTTGCCTCGCCGGAGATCTCGCACCTCTCGTCGCGGTTCTCGACGGTCACCGTGAAACTCGCGTCGGCGTACCCCGTGGTCAGCGTCGTCGTCCCGTCGGTCCCGTACACCGTCACGTCGAGACGAAGCCAGACCGTGCGGGTACGTTCCGTTCCGTCCGCGGCCTCGAAATCGGCCGCCGAAAACCCCGGGTCGTCGAGGAGGTTCCTCGCCTCGAAATCGTACTCGAGACGGCCGTGGAGTCCGGCCGCATCGAGTCGTTGGGCCGCGAGTTCGTAATACTGGAGGTCGGCGTCGAGTTTCGCGTACAGCGACAGGGAGAGACTCCCGGCGGGTTCTTCGAGTCCATCCCACGAGACGGTACCCGAGGTTTCGACGACGACCTCGCGGACGCTCCCGTCGTCAGTGGTGAGGACTTCCGTGTTGTTCGGCGTGAATTTCGTATCGACCGCGGCCGTGCTCCCGCTGAGCAGTGCCGGACCGCTCCCTGCGACAGCAAGACCGCCGACCGTTCCGAGAACTGTACGTCGTGTCAGAGTCGTGTTCGGTTTCTTCATCTTTGGTTTCCCGTGTTCGCGTTCCCCGCCGGTTCGGCGAACACTTGTATCGACAGATGAACTATACCATCTCATCCATAAACAGAATTAACTGTTTCACGAGGGGTCAGAGAACCGTTCATACTCGTCCAGAACACCCACAGGAAGTGCCAGAGGACGTCATTCGAAGACAGATATCTTGTAGAACGACGAAGACACGATAGTTCAATCAGCTATCTATTCGATATTCTGTCCAAATATTGCAAATATGTTTTTTACAATATTATAGTATAGTATAAAAATAATAGACAAGAGATATCAGAATCAAAATAATCCGTGTCGGTGCCGTCTTCGACTTCCGAAGTCAACCACGACCTCTCGAAGGAGGACGTCTTCACGGCACTAGGAAACGAACGGCGGCGATACGCCGTTCACTACCTACTCCGGGACGAAGGCGACGTCGAAATCGGTGACCTCGCCGTGCAAATCGCGGCGTGGGAGAATGGTAAGGGCGTCGAAGATATCACGCCACAGGAACGGAGACGGGTGTACAACGCGCTTCAGCAGGTCCACCTGCCGAAGATGGACGAGGTCGGAATCATCCAGTTCGACGCGGACAGGGGCGTCGTCTCCGTGTCCGACGACCTGACCGACCTCCGCGTGTATCTGGAAATCGTTCCCGGCCACGAGATTCCGTGGAGTCAGTACTACCTCCTCCTCGGCGTCTTCAGTGCGTCGGTCACCCTCGCAGCGTGGTTGTCGGTTCCGCCGTTCGGGCGACTGAACCCACTACTGCTCGCGGGGGTCGTGAGCGGATTGTTCGTCGCGTCTGCTGTCGTGCACGCGTATCACGGACGAAATATGCGTCTCGGTGACGCTGAGCGACCGCCGAGCGTCTGAGCACCGTTACAGCCCGACGGACGCCTTCACGGAGAGAACGGACAGTTTCGATTTCAGACGTGTTCGTCCAGGAAGTCCGCAATCGTCGTGTACGCCTTGATGCGATTTTCCAGTTTCGAGAAGCCGTGTCCCTCGTCGTCGAAAATGAGCTTTTCGACGGGAACGCCCTGTTCTGCGGCCTCGTCTGCTATCTGTTCGGCTTCGCCCACGGGGACACGCGGGTCGTTCTCGCCGTGGAGGACGAGCAGTGGAGCCTCGATGCGCTGGATGTTGTTGATGGGGCTGACCGATTCGAGGAACTCCCGGTCGTCCTCGAGCGAGCCGTACTCGGCTTCGCGCAACTCGCGTCGCCAGTCACCCGTATTCTCGAGGAACGTGACGAAGTTGGCGATGCCGACGACGTCCACCCCGGCGGCCCAGAGCTCGGGGGACTCCGTCAGCGCCGCGAGCACCATGAACCCGCCGTAGGAACCGCCCATGGCGACGATACGGTCGGGGTCGACGATTCGCTGGTCGTGGAGCCACTCGACGCCAGCCTCGACGTCTGCTACGGAGTCCATCCGATTTTCCACGTCGTCAAGATGGGTGTACTCCCGGCCGTAGCCCGACGACCCCCTGACGTTCGGTTCGAAGTAGGCGTAGCCGCGATTCAGGAAGTATTGCTTGACCGCGCTGAACGACGGTCTGCGCTGGGACTCCGGCCCGCCGTGGATGTCGACGATGACGGGCGTCTCGCCGGATTCGGCGTCCGCCGGAGCGGAGAAGAACGCGGGTATCGTGCGTCCGTCGAAGCTCTCGAAGTGGACGAGTTTCGGACGAACGAACGTCTCGGGTGGAATGCCGGCGGTCGAAGCGTCCGTCCAGCGTTCGGCGGTTCCCGTCTCGGTTTCGACCACGTAGACGTTCGCGTTGGTCGTGCTGCCGGTGACCGTGATTGCGAACCGCTCCGCGTCGGGGTCGAAACTGACCCCACCCGCGATGCCCCGGGGAAGGTTCGGCGTCGGGAACTCGCGGATAGTCGTCTCACCGGTCAACTCGCCGACCGTGAGTTCGGTGTAGCCGTCCTCGTTTCGAGAGTAAACGAGTCGGCCGGTGTCCTCGTCCAGGGAGACGCCGTCGACGTTCCACTCACCGCCCTCCTCGACGACGTCGATTTCGACCGAATCGAGGTCGAGGCGGGCGAGGTACGTCGTATCCGCCCCCTCGTCCGTGACGAGGTAGAGGGCGTCGCCATCCGGCCCCCAGTTGATGCTCTGGTATCGCACGCTCCCCTCGTGAGGAGTTACGTGCGTGAGGTCGCCCGAATCGATGTCGAGGACGTAGACGTCCTGGTCGAACGATGAGTGGGCTTCGACCACGACCAGTCGGTCGTCATCGGGACTCCACCCGGCGAGCGAGAGCCAGCCGTCACCCTCGTAGACCATCTCGGCGTCGTCGCCCGTCGCGTCGCGGTCCTGGACGTACACGTCGAAGACGGCTTCGTCGCGCCGGTTAGACGTGAACGCGAACTGCGATCCGTCCGAGTTCCACCCGCCCCAGCGATGTTTCGCGTCGGGCGTGGCAGTGAGCGGGGTGATGGTCTCGCCGTCACCGTCGAGTCGGAAGAACTGCTCGCGCTCGTTGCCACCCTCGTCCATTCCGAAGACGAGTTCGTCTCGTTCCGGCGACCACGTCACGAAGGAGACGCGCTCTTCGTGGAACGTGAGTTGCGTGGGCCACGTCCGGGGTTCGTCTATCTGCCATACCTGTGGGACACCCGTCGTGTCCATGAGGAAACTGAGCCGTCGACCGTCCGGGCCGAACGAACCACTGTGTGCGCTCCGAACGTTCAGATACCGCTCGAAATCGTACGGTTCCATTTGTGTTTCATACCCATTCGGGTGTGAAAGGGTTTTGGTAATCGGTAGCGTCCGTCATCTCACCGTTTCAATCACGTGATACTACACCAGATACATCATCTAATTTAACGAGTGAAGATACTAAGCCACACACTTTGAGGAACCGATAACTTGATTTGATCTACGATAATTTATATACTATGGAGCGACATTTTCTAAATTAGATACTAATTCAGAACTGGTACATCGGTTCTCGTTCGATGCTGGTCGGACCGACGGACTCATCATCGCGATTACCAAAGCCGTCTCGACTTTGACCGAAACGCCGCTGGAGGAGATGCCACCGTTGCAGGAGACGGTTGACTGCGACGCGCTCGAGGCTCTCTTCGACTCGTTCAACGTAGACTACAAGTAATTTATCTTATATTTTCAGTTCCCGTTTCACGGCTGTACGGTAGGAATCGATACGACCGGAATGGTGCAAGTCTTCGACGACAGTCGGTACGCTCCAGATGGCTCCGGGTGCTAGCAGCGTGACCCGAGAGACGGAACTGCTCTCGCTGGACGAGTTCGAACTGCGACTCGGCGAACTCGTCGAAACGGGCGCACGAAACGGAATCGGTTTCGACCGCTCGTAGACGTTTCGTCGTCCAGCGGACGACGTTCCCGACGTGATGGTCGAGATAACGTATCTCCACGACGCCCCCGAAGAACGTGGGAAGGGGTAACGGTACCGTTCGAACGGTCTAGTCGGCGTTTCCTCTCGATATTCGGAACCTAACACCCCCGAACAACAGGCCCGTTCTACCGCCAGCGGAACGGCGAGTCGCCAGTCACTCGTCGCCGAAACGTGTCGCTTCTCTCGTCGTCGTCCGAACGGACGACGGTTTTTCGCTTCGGTCGGCTTCGTTCGTCGACGCGGCTTCCCCAACGATATGCGTCGGTCGACGACGCGAATCGAACGCGGGGTAACAACGGATTGAGTGACCGACGGGACACGAGCGCCAGCGAGCGTATCGTGTCCTCAGGAAAACGGTTCAATTCCGAGTTTGCTAGCCGGGTAATCGTTCACGCGAGAGCGACATGGAAGGATACGAACTGAACGGAGTCGCCGATTTATGCGGGTACTGCATGTCTGGATAGTAACCGGGTGGGGAGAATGAATACGACACGAACGCAAGAGACACACGACCAGACGCCGTCCGGTCAGACTCCGGAGTCTGACCAGACACGGTCGTGCTCGGTCTCCGAACAGGAGGTGTACGACGCGGTAAAGAATCTGCGCCGGCGGTACGTGCTGTATCACGTCAACAGAGAACGCCGACCGGTGAAACTGGGGGAACTCGCGGAACAGATCGCGGCGTGGGAGAACAACGTCGACGTCGAAGACGTGACGCCCGAGCAGAGAAAATCGGTCTACAGCGCACTGTATCAGACGCATCTCCCGAAACTGGAGAACATCGGCATCGTCACCTACGACCGCGAGACGAAGGTGGTATCCTTTACCGACAACGCCGAAGATTTCGAACTGTACCTCGCCACGGACTCACAGACGACGATTCCGTGGCACAAACTGTACGTCCTGCTCTCCGGTGTCAGCGCACTGTTGGTCGTGCTCGGATGGCTGGGTATCGTTCCGTTCTCTGGCTTTCAACTCGCGGTCGTCGTTCTCACGGCGTTCGGTGTGACAGCACTCGGACACTTCTACGACCACCGCTGCTGGCAGCGTCGCTTTCAGGATTCGACGCCCGACCTCGCGCTCGGATTCAGCGAGAGTCGATGGTTCCAGTGAGCACGTAACTATTCGTCGTGCGAACCGTATGAAAGAAGACTTTTACTTTCGCGTTTCGTGGCGGCGAGTATGCGCGTCGCGTTCGTCGCAGAGGTGACGGCTCAACACGAAGAGACGGGGGCGAGACGCCGGCTTCGGCGCACCGCAGAACTCCTCGCTGCTCGCGGTCACGACGTCCTCGTCTTCTGTTCGAAGTGGTGGGACGGCGACCACGAGACGTTCGAGCGAGCGAACGTAACCTATCGCGCAGTGACGACCGAACCACCCGGCGAGGTCCCGTCCCGGCGGTTCGCACTCTCGCTTCCCGGCGCGCTCCGCCGCGCGAAACCCGACGTGATTCACGCCGCCGCCGTTCCGAAACACGTGCTGGCCGCCAAGACGGCGAGCAAACTCGCCCGTATCCCGCTCGTCGTGGACTGGTACGAACCCCCACCTGCGGCGACGAAGGTCCCATCGAGAGGCCTCCGCATGACCGCGCGCCCCGGACGAACTCGTCACCCCTTCCGAGACGGTGAAGACGCGCGTTCGGGAACATGGGTGCGAGCGCAGCGGACGTGCGCGTGATTCCGAACAGCATCGACATGGACGCATCCGCGACGCGCAGGTCGTCGAGGGTGCCGACATCGTCTACTCGCGCCGTCTCGACGAAGACGCCAACTTAGAGAGCCTGCTCCTCGCGCTGGCCGAACTTCGCGACAAGGGCTGGCACGCCGTCGTCATCGGTGACGGCCCCGACCGCGACCGCTAAGAACGACAGGCCGCCGACCTCCGTATCGAAGACCGTGTGGAGTTCACGGGGGCACAACCCGTCGAGAAACGAATCCCCGTCTTCCGGGGGGCACACGTCTACGTCCAGACCGCCCGACGCGAGGCGTTCCCAACCGACCTCCTGCGCGCGCTGGCGTGTGGCTGTGCGGGCGTGGTGGAGTACCACGTCGAGTCGAGCGCCCACGAACTGGTCGAACGCGAAGACCGAACGTTTCGGACCACGAGCGAACAGGAACTCACCGACGCGCTTCGGTCTGCCGCCGACCTTCCGAAAATGACGGTAAACGAGGCGTTCGCACGCTACGACCACCAGTCCATACTGGAGCAGTATCTCGACTGCTACCGAGACGTACAGGATTCGTTCGGCCTCTTCTGACCCGGCCATACCGTCTTATTCTCCGCCTCAGTGGCTGAGAGTAGCATTCAGTCTACCTTTATATTGTTACTATGCGTACAATTTGTATGGCTGCTATTGAAATGAACGGCGTAACTAAACAGTTCGGAGAGGTGACCGCACTCCGCGACGTGGACCTCGTCGTGGAGGAGGGCGAGATTTTCGGCTTCCTCGGCCCCAACGGGGCGGGCAAGTCCACGACCATCGACGTGTTGCTCGACTTCGTCCGTCCGACCGCCGGGAGCGCGACCGTCCTCGGGTTCGACGCTCAGGAAGAGAGTCAAGAAGTCCGCAAGCGTGTAGGTGTCCTCCCTGACGCGTACCGCGTCTACGACCGACTGACGGGTCGCCAGCACGTCGAGTTCGCCATCCGGTCGAAAGACGCCGACGACGACCCGTTGGCGATTTTAGAGCGCGTCGGTATCGCCGACGCCGCCGACCGGAAAGCCGGTGGCTACTCGAAGGGGATGCGCCAGCGTCTCGTCCTCGGGATGGCGCTCGTCGGCGAACCGGACTTGCTCATCCTCGACGAACCGTCGACCGGCCTCGACCCGAAAGGTGCCCGCGAGATGCGCGAGATAATCAGCCAAGAGCGCGACCGGGGCGCGACGGTGTTTTTCTCCAGTCACATCCTGGCGCAGGTCGAAGCGATCTGCGACCGCGTCGGCATCCTGATGGGCGGCGAACTGGTCGCGGTCGACACCATCGACGGTTTGCGCGACTCCATCACCGTCGAACAGACCCTCTCTATCACGACCGACCGATCCGTCGACGAATCGGCGCTCGCCGCCATCCGCGCGGTCGATGGCGTCTCACAGGCCACGGCGACCGAGACGGCTGTGGCCGTGGCGCTGGAGTCTCGCTCGAAAGCGGCCGTGTTGAACGCTCTCGAAGAGCGAGGCATCGGCGTCGACGACTTCAGCACCGAAGAGACCTCGCTGGAAGAACTGTTCATGGCGTACACCGACGGTCGCTCGACCGATGAACCGACGGAGGTGGTCGCATGACCTGGACCGTCGTCGCACACAAGGACTTCCAGGACGCACGACTCTCGAAGACCCTCTGGGCGCTGTCGGCGCTGTTCGTCGTCTTCGCAGCAGGCATGGCGTACCTCTACGCCGTCTTCCCCGGACTGGGTAGCGAGGCAGAAGAGCTCTCGGCGCTCGGTCTCATGTTCTTCCTCGCCGCGCCCGCCACCCTCTTCGTCTCCATCACGGCGGTCGTCCTCGCCGCCAAGTCCGTCGCGGGCGAGCGCGAGACCGGGAGCATGAAGCTCCTGCTCTCGTACCCCCACTCGCGCCGCGACGTGGTACTCGGGAAGGTCGCCGGACGGGCCGTGGTGCTCGCACTGCCCATCCTCGTCGGATTCGCCGTCGCTGCCATCGTGGTGCTAGCGAAGTACGCGACCTTTTCGCCGGTCCATTACGTGCTGTTCGTGCTGCTGACGGTGTTGTACGCGTTCGCGTACATCAGCCTCGTCGTCGGTCTCTCGGCCACGACGGGGTCGGGGGCACGCGCAACGGCGATGGCAATCGGCGTGTTCGTCGTGCTCGAACTCCTCTGGGACGTCGTGCCCATCGGCCTCCTCTACCTATTGGATGGCGCGCTCGTCCCGCCACAGGAGTACCCGAACTGGGCGCTGTTCCTCTCGGGACTCACCCCGAGCGCCGCCTACACGACCGCGATGGGTGCCGTTCTCCCAGAAGCACCCACTGCAGTCCTCGGATACGGGCCGAACGGTGACGTGCCGTTCTACCTCGCCGACTGGTTCGGACTCGTCCTCCTCGTCGCGTGGGCCGTCGTCCCGGTCAGTCTGGGCTATCTCCGATTCCGCGCCGCCGACCTCTGAGCACTATTTTTATCACCCGTATATTATATTATTAGTATATTCGTCTATTAGAAAAATTCTTTACACGATAGGGTATGTTGTAATTTGCGATTCATCCATGGAAGACAAACAGACGCGACGAGATTTCCTTCGTATCACCGGAGCGACCGCGGTCACGCTCCCGACCGTGGCCACCGTTTCCGGCGCGAGCGACGGTGGTGACTTCGCGTGGCCGATTACCGGCACCATCACGTCCGACTACTACGACAGCCGTGACGGCGGGACGCGCACCCACCGCGGAATCGACGCCGACCAGTACACCGGCCAGCCAGTCTACGCGGCCCGCGCCGGGACGGTCACGACCGCCAGTTACACCAGCGGGTACGGCTACCGCGTGAAGATAGAGCACGACGGCAGCTACCGGACTCGGTACGCCCACTGTCAGTCGGATCTGAAGGTGAACGTCGGCGACTGGGTCGAGCGCCACGAGCACATCGCCGACCTCGGCGGCAGTGGCGGCTACGAACCCCACGTCCACTTCGACATCAAGCACGGTGGAAGCTACGTCTACATCCCAGGCGATTCGGGAGACTGGATCAAGTACACCGACTCGATTCCGTACGACTACACCGGCATCAGCGGTTCGAACGGTGATGAGAGTACGGGTTACAGCTGGCCGACTTACTCCTACGGCGACCAGGAGGAGGCGGTCTACTCCATCCAGTATCTCCTCGAAGAACACGGACACGCACTCGACTACCACGACGGTATCTACGGCTCCGAAGTTCAGAGTGCAGTCGAATCGTTCCAGTCCAACCACGGACTCGCCGTGGACGGCGTCGTCGGCCCCAACACCTGGGGCGAACTGTACGTCACGGTCTGGGACGCGAACGACGACCCGTGGTGGGCGACCTACGGTGCCCAGCACCACCTCCGCGACGGACAAGGCTACGACATCGCGGTCGACGGCTACTACGGTTCGGAGACCGAGACCGCTGTGCGGGATTTCCAATCTAACGCGGGCATCACCGTGGATGGCGTCATCGACCACGATACGTGGCAGGCGCTGATGGACATTCCGAACTGAGAGATAGCTATCTGAACCGAGAATCCGATACGACGGCTCGCGTTCAGTCGTCTCCGGTATCCGGCGGTTCGAATCGCTCGGGCGACTCCGCCGCCTCGACCGCCCGTACCGCCGCGACGTTCTCGGCGACGTCGTGAACCCGGACGACGTCGGCCCCGCGTTCGGCGGCGATTGTGGTTCCGGCGACCGTCGCGGCGGTGCGGTCGTCGTCCTCGCCGATGAGGCCGAACATCGACTTGTGAGAGTGACCGACGAGCACGGGACAGTCGAGGGCGTGGAACTCACCCGTCCTACCGAGCAGTTCGAAACTCTCGGCGGCGCGTTTGCCGAAGCCGAGTCCCGGATCGACGAGTATCTGTTCCCTATCGAGTCCCGCCTTCTCCGCGAGCAACACGCGCTCTTCCAGTTGGGCGATGACGTCTTCGACGACGTCGTCGTACTCGACCGACCGCTCCGGAACCACGGGTGCGTCGATGCTGTGCATCACCACGAGCGGCGCGTCGTACTCGGCTGCGACGAAACGCATCTCCGGGTCTTCGAGGCCCGATACGTCGTTCACGATGTCCGCACCCGCGTCGAGGGCGGCGCGGGCGACCGCCGCCTTCCGCGTGTCGACCGAGAGCATCACGTCGAGGTCTCTGACCGCCTCGACGACGGGGACGACGCGCGCTATCTCCTCGTCGGTCGTGATTTCGTCCGCGCCGGGGCGCGTGCTCTCTCCGCCGATATCGACGATGTCCGCGCCCGCCTCGACCATCTCTCGCGCTCGCTCGATGGCATCTCCACGGGCTTCGTACTCCCCGCCGTCGTGGAAACTGTCTGGCGTGACGTTGAGGATGCCCATCACCGCCGTCCGGCCTTCCCACGGGTAGCCGCGCTCGTCGGCGGTCTGCTGGATTCCTAACGTGTGCCGGAGTTCGTCGGCGAACACCGACAGGCCGTACGGTCGCCCGTCGAGTTCGTCGGCGAGTCGTTCGAACTGCGCCAGCGTCCCCATCAGCAGGACGTCGACGCTCTCGTCGTCCCTCTCGTTCAACCCCGACTGGGCGCACTCGCCGCCGAGGCTGAGCAGCGTCTCTCTGACGTACTGGGCTTGCCGGGTCTGAACGCGGGTCTTCAGCACGCGGTGGACGGCTTTCCCCCGCATTCGCCAGACGCCGGGTTCCGAGACGTGTGTCCCGTCGAGTGCGTCGCTCGCGTCGTCCAGATTGCGAATTCGTTTCGGAATCTCGTCGCGCGTCCAGCGCGCCCGCGCCTCCGCGACCGCGAACAGTGACCCGGCGACGAGGACGAGGTCGTCGGGGGAAGCGCGGTTGAGGGCGTCGTCCAGCGCGCTCTCGACCGAACTGACTCGTTCGATGCCGTCGGCGTGTTCTTCGAACACCCGAGCGACGACTTCCTCGTCCTCCGCGCGGTCGATGTTCGGCCGGCACGCGACGACGCGGTCGGGCGTCGGAAGCGCGTCGGCCATCCCTCGAACGTCCTTGTCGTGCATCACGCCGAAGACGAGGTGGAACTCGTCGTAGTCGAACTCGGCGATGGTGTTGGCGAGCGCCTCGCACGCACCGGGGTTGTGTGCCCCATCGAGCACCACGAGCGGGTCGGTGCCCATCACCTCGAACCGCCCCGGCCAGAACCCCTTCTGGAGTCCCCGCGCGAGGTGGTCCTCGTCCACGTCGGCGACCTGCCGAGCGAGCACGGCCGCGATTCCCGCGTTCTGTGCCTGATACTCGCCGAACAGGGGGATGGCCGTCTCGACCTCCCACTCGGACCCCGACAGGGAGATTCCCGCCTCGGTATGGTTGGTCCGCCCCTCGTAGGTGGCCTGCACGTCGACCGGGTCGCCCGCCGCACCGCCATCATCCTCACCGACGACGACGACCTCCCCCGCTTGCGCTCGAATCGCGTCGAGCGCCTCCCCGGATGCGCCGGTGACCAGCGGAACGTCGGCGGGCGCGACGTGTGCCTTGTCGCGGGCTATCTCCTCGATGGTCTCGCCGATGATGCCGGTGTGTTCGAGCGTCACGCTCGTCACCGCCGACGCGATGGGGTCGACCACGCTCGTCGCGTCGTAGCGCCCGCCGATGCCGACTTCGAGCACGGCCACGTCGACGTCTTCGCGCCCGAAGTACCAGAGTGCCATCGCGGTCATCCCCTCGAAGAACGTCGGGGAGTCGCCGCGCGCGGCGCGGTCGGTGACGTAGTCGTGAACTGTGTCGACGAACTCGGTCAGGGCGGTTTTCGTTATCTTGCGCCCGTCGACCGTGATTCGTTCGCGCACGTCGTCGAAGTGCGGCGACGTGTAGAGGCCGACGGTCAGTCCCGCCTCGCGGAGCACCTGCTCCGTCATCCGGGCCGTGCTTCCCTTCCCGTTCGACCCCGCCACCTGCACGAATCGCACGCCGTCGTGGGGGTCGCCGAGGTGTGCGAGGAGGTCTGCGGTGGACTCCGTCCCCGGTTTCGGGCGGAACCGCCGCAAGTCGAAAAGAAAGTTCGCTGCCTCGTGGTAGTCCATACCTGTGACGACAGAAGCCGCGCGCTTTAGATTGTCGGAGTCGAACCAGTAGCGAAACTGAACCGTCTACCGTTCGGACTGGAACGACGAGTCGGCGCGGGACGAAACTATCAACGTGCCCGACTTCGCCAGCGACGACGTGAGAATCGTTCTGGACTGGGGTGCAGAGAGTCTGGAACGAACGGTGAGCGTCGAGAAGTAGTCTACCGGTCGAACTCGCGTTCTGCTCGCCTGCGCTCTCGTCGCGCTCGTCCCCCGTCACCGCCGTCCACGAGCCGTTTCATCCGTCGCTCGAACTCCATCTCGCCGATTTCGTCTTCCACGTACTGTCGTTTCAGCTCGTCCATACGGTCTTCTCTCGTCGGTTCGACCCGCTTCGAGAGGCCGAGCGAACTGGCTCTGGGGAACAGTCGCTCGAACCGTCGGAGGAGTCGAGCGAGTCGGTCGTCGCGGGGCATCGACACGCGCCGCGCGGCGGTGACCATCAGGGCGACGAACAGCAGTCCCGCGAGGAGTCCATCGAGCAGAAACGCCAGGATGTAGGGTGCGGCAGCGTCGATGAGCGCGACGAGCAGTGGCGTGTTGGCGTACTCGGGATTGCCGAGCGACGAGAGTGCCGCGAACAGCCCGAGGGCGGAGATACCGACGAGGACGACCAGCGAGAGCACCAGTCCCGCGAGGAGCGTCTTGACTTTTGAATCGCCGAGCAGTCCCATTGTTCGGTGTTCGTGGTGAGTACACTTCAATTCGTTCTCCGTCGTCTCTCGGCCGCGACGGTTTTGCACCTGCGGGTCGAGTACGGTTCGTGATGCCGTACGAACAGTGCAACGGAGCAGAAATCTACTTCGAGGACAGGGGAGAGGGGACGACGGTCGTCTTCCTGCCGGGGGTGACGACGGGGGTGCGATTTTTTACGCCACAACTGGCGAACCTCTCGGACGACTTCCGGACCGTCGCGTTCGACTACCGTGGTCACGGTCGGTCGGAGAAGACCGAGACGGGACACACGGTGCCCCAGTACGCCCGCGACCTGCGGGCGTTTCTCGACCAGCGAGACATAGACGACGTCGTGCTGGTCGGCTGGTCGATGGGCGCGCTCGTCGCGTGGGAGTACGTCGACCAGTTCGGCACCGACGGGATTCGAGGTCTCGTGGTCGTAGACATGTCGGCATCGGCGTTCCGATGGGACGACTTCGACCACGGCAATACGGATTTCGCTCGGTTGATGGAGACACTCGAACTGGTACAGACCGACCACCTCGGTCTCGTCGAGGGACTCATCGACGCGACGTTCAAGGAACCACCGTCGGAAGAGACGAGACGGCTGGCCTTCGACGAAGTTTCTCGCACGCCGCCGCCCATCAAGAGCGCCATCCTCTTCGATTACCCGACCCACGACTACCGCGACGTCCTCCCCGACGTCGACGTCCCGACGCTCGTCTGCGCCGGCGCGGACGAGAAGTGGCGAACCGTCGCCGCCGTCGAAGACGTCGCAGACCGCATCCCGAGCGCCGAGTTCGAACCGTTCGAGGAGAGCGGACACGTCCTCTCCCTGGAAGAGCCGGAACGGTTCAATCGGGCCATCGCCGATTTCGTCGGGGGATTGTAGAACACCAGCGAATCGGCTCGGACGGCGAACGAGAGAGAGCCGTCCGCGTGAGGATACTACGATGTCTGGGGTCTACATTCAACGTGTCTAATCGCTCATTTCTTCTGACGATGACAAAGATTAACCACTCCTCGGCCGAATCTTGGGATACGATCCCGGAGTACACCTTGCACGTTCCCTCGATTCGCGGCGCGACCAAAGAATCGCCCGACACACCCTACGACGAGGACGACTTCCCGATGGACGACATGGCGGACATCGACGACTACTTCCTCCTCTCGACGTCCGACATCCCGCCGGAGTCGTTCGACGACCTCTATCTCCCCGTCGCCCACTTGGACCAGTGACTGAGCCTGCCGTTGCTCAAAGAGGCGCTGGACGAAATCGAGACGCTGGAGGGGCTGGACGACGAGACGAAGACCGAGACCATCGACATGATTCACGACCTCGGGGAGTGTTTCCCGAACGAGGGACTCGACGGCTAAAGCAGGTTTTCGACCCATCTCGACGGCGATTTCGCGTTTACGAGAGCTTTTTCTGCGATTTCGCTTCGCTTCATGTCGGAAACCGTGCGAGACGGTCGCCCGCGGGCGCTGCGTCTCGCTTGCTCCCGACATTCGTTCACTTCGTTCAGTCGTGTCTGAAACACCGTCGTTCCGCCTCGCTCCACGACGTGCTTTATGTACTCTTTCGCTTGCGCTCAGTCGTGCCTAAAACATCGACTCCCCGTGAACACCATCGCCATGCCGTGCTCGTCGGCGGCCTCGATGACGTCGTCGTCGTTGACCGACCCGCCGGGTTGGACGACCGCCTCGATGCCGGCATCGGCGGCCTCCTCGATGGCGTCCGGGAACGGGAAGAAGGCGTCGCTGGCCATCACTGCGCCGTCGGCGTCCTTGCCCTCGGCGTCGCGTTCGGCCTTCATCTTCGCTATCTCGACCGCGTCGACGCGGCTGACCTGCCCCGCGCCGACGCCGACCGTCTCGGTGTCTTTGGCGAAGAGGATAGCGTTCGATTTGACGTGCTTGATGGTCTGCCACGCAAAGAGCATGGAATCCAGTTGCTCTTCGGTCGGTTCACGTTCCGTGACGACTTCGAGGTCGTCGCGGGTCGGCGCTTGCAGGTCGCGTTCCTGTACCAGTCGCCCGCCGACGAGGTCTTTTTCGGTGTGGGATTCGGTGATTTCGCCCAGTTCGCCGACGTCGAGCACGCGGAGATTCTTCTTCTCGCGGAGCGTCGCCAGTGCGTCGTCGGAGTAGCCGGGCGCGACGACGACCTCCTTGAACGAGTCCACGACGTGTTCGGCGGTGGCCTCGTCGCACTCCCGGTTGAGGGCGACGATGCCGCCGAACGCGCTCTTCGCGTCGGTCGAGAGCGCGCGGTCGTAGGCTTCGGCGAGCGAGTCGGCGGTGGCACAGCCAGCGGGATTGGTGTGTTTGATGACGGCGCACGCGGGGCGGTCGAACTCCTTGACGAGGTTCAGCGCGGCGTCGGCGTCGTTGTAGTTGTTGTACGACAACGCCTTCGCGCCCTCGTTCAACTGCTCTGCGTGGACGACGCTCGCCTCCTCGCAGGCGGCGTCGGCGTAGAGCGCGGCGTCCTGATGGGGGTTCTCGCCGTACCGGAGGTCGGCCGCTCGGTCGGCGGTTTCGACCCGCCGGGCGGGGAGTGCGTCGGCCGCGTCATCGGAGACGTGAACGGCGTTCGCGTCGTAATCGACGTCTGCCTCGCCTTCCGCGAACCACCGCACTGCGCGTGGATACGCCTTGAACTCGCCTCGATACAGCACGCGCTCTTTCAGCCTCTCTTTCGTGTCGCCGTCGTAGACCGGAATCGGTTCCTGCGTGACGATGGGTCCACTGTCTACCTTTCCGGGGTCTACCGCGCCCGTCTCGTCGGTCGCGTCCGTGACGACGTGAACCGTACAACCGGTGAGACTCACGCCCGCGTCAAGGGCGTCCCCCCAGGCGTCCATTCCGGGGAACGACGGGAGGAGCGACGGGTGGACGTTCAGCGTCACGGGGACCTCGTCCAGAAACTCGCTCGTGAGGATTCGCATGTACCCGTCGAGGCAGACAAGGTCGAAGTCGTACTCCGAGAGCGCATCGAGCACGCGACGTTCGTGCGCCTGCCGCGATTCGTCGTCTCCCAGTTCGACGACCTCGGTCGGAATGCCGCGTTCTTTCGCTTTCTCCAGGACCGGCGCGTCCGCGCTGTTCGTCAGGACGACCGCGAATTCCGCCCCGCCCGGCGCGAGGTCGTCGATGTGCATGAGGTTTCGACCACGGTTCCCGGCCATTCCCGCAATCCCTGTCATGGTCGGAAGACCGACCGGCGTGGGCAAAGAAGTTGCGGTCGAGTGCCGGAGAGTATACAATTTCGTGCATAGATTCTGCATTTCGAGCTTGTATTCTGCTCTTTGTATGCACATCTGTGCGTCACCGTACCGATACGCTTTTGCCGAACGCCCCGGCAGGCACACGTATGGATTCCCTGTACGCCGTTTCGCCGCTGGATGGGCGCTACGCCGGTCGGACCGCGCCCCTGCGCGAGTACGCGAGCGAGGCCGCGCTCATGCGCGCCCGCGTACGAGTCGAAGTAGAGTATCTGTTCGCACTGGCCGACCTCGACGCGACGCCGTTCGAAATCTCCTCCGACGACCGCGACACCCTCCGAGCCCTCTACGAGGAGTTCGACGAGGACGACGCCAGCGTGGTCAAGGCGCTCGAAACCGAGGGCTACGCCGGCTACCCGGCGACGAACCACGACGTGAAAGCCGTCGAGTACTTCGTCCGACACTCGCTTCCCGACCACCTCGACGGCCTCTCCTCGTGGATTCACTTCGCGCTGACGAGCGAGGACGTGAACAACCTCGCCCACCGACTGTTGGT
This sequence comes from Haladaptatus ordinarius, assembly GCF_054177595.1. Classification (NCBI taxonomy): domain Archaea; kingdom Methanobacteriati; phylum Methanobacteriota; class Halobacteria; order Halobacteriales; family Haladaptataceae; genus Haladaptatus; species Haladaptatus ordinarius. The sequence goes on from NZ_JBPEHH010000001.1 coordinate 98,037, forward strand.
GAAACCCGCCGTCGAGGACGTTCTACTTCCGGAACTGGTCACCCTCCGCGACGACCTGGCCGAGATGGCCCGCGAACACCGCGACGTTCCCATGCTCGCTCGGACCCACGGCCAACCTGCGACGCCGACGACGTTCGGCAAGGAGATGGCCGTCTACGCCGCTCGACTCGGTCGAGCCGTCGGGCGAGTCGAACGCGCCGCAGACTCCCTCTCCGGCAAACTCGCCGGGGCGAGCGGCACCTACGCGGCCCATACCGCGGCCTACCCCGACGTGGATTGGCGTGCGTTCTCCCGCGAGTTCGTCACTGATCTCGGACTCGAGCACACCGCGCTAGCGACGCAGGTCAACCCTTGCGACGACCTCGCGGAACTGTTCGACGCGCTCCGCGGCGCGAACAACGTCCTCCTCGACCTCGACCGCGACGCGTGGCTCTACGTCAGCGACCGCTATCTCGGGCAGGAGGCGGCGGCGAGCGAGACCGGGAGTTCGACCATGCCCCACAAGGTAAACCCCATCGACTTCGAGAACAGCGAGGGCAACCTCTCGAAGGCGAACAGCGACCTCACGTTCCTCGGCGACTACGTGACGACCTCACGTCTCCAGCGCGACCTCTCCGACTCGACCGTCAAACGAAACGTCGGCGCGGCGTTCGCCTACTGCCTGCTCGGCTACACGAAAGCCCAGGACGGTCTCGGCAAGATCGTCCCGAACGCGCAGGTCATGCGCGAGGAACTCGAAGCAACGCCCGAGATAGTCGGCGAGGCGGTCCAGACTATCCTCCGCAGGGAGGGCCACGAGGACGCCTACGAGCGCGTCAAGGACCTGACTCGCGGGAAACGCGTCACGCTCGACGATTTCCGCGACCTCTTCGACGACCTGGACGTGGACGACGACGTTCGAGCGGAACTGCACGACCTCACCCCCGCAGGCTACACCGGCGTCGCCGACAAACTGGTAGACGACCTCGACTGACCTCGTCAGACCGACGTCGAATCCGGAAATCGTCCGACCCCTCCTCTGGACCATCGTTAAGTCGCTCGGCGACGTTTCCGGTCGCATGTTCTCGAAGGCCAACCGGCGAGTGCTCGCTTCGGTCACGGCACTCGCCGCGCTCGCGTACTGGTTCGTCGTTCGACCGTGGCACCTTCGATGGGGAGCGACCGACGAGGAGGTCGAGACGACGCTTCCGGGTGACGAACTGCTCCCCGACGCCCAGTCGCAGGTCACCCACGCCATCACCATCGACGCACCGGTCGAAGACGTCTGGCCGTGGCTCGCTCAGTTGGGACAGGGCCGGGGCGGGTTCTACAGCTACGACTGGTTGGAGAACCTCGTCGGCGCGGATATCCACAACGCCGACCGCATCCTCCCGGGGCATCAGGACATCGGAGTCGGAGATACCATCCGACTCGCTCCCGAGGATTATCCGGCACAGACTCCCGAATCCGCACCCGAGGTCGCGGTACTCGACCGCGGTCGAGCACTGGTGCTTCGCCCGCCCGTCGAATCACCGCGCTGGACGTGGGCGTTCGTCCTCCGCCCGATGGACGAGGAGACGACCCGATTCGTCGTCCGGATGCGCTCGAAAGGGAAGTCTACTCTCGCAGGGAAACTGGCCGACTACCTGTTCTGGGAACCGGCCCACTTCGTCATGGAGCGCAAGATGTTGCTGGGCGTCAAAGCGCGTGCGGAGCGGTCGGACCGTCGGTGACGAAGCGGAACCTGCCATCGGCGGGTTCAGTGCAACCGCCCGAGTTCCGCGGCCGGGTTTCTCGGGGGTCAGCGGTAGTAGTCGCGCTTGCTGTAGACGTATGCGAGGACAAGTCCACCGATTACGATGCCGAAAATGGCACCGAGATTGCCGAGCAGGAGACGTAGACAGTCGAACAGGAAGTCGATGCCGTACACGAACAACGTGAGCGTCCACGCCCACGGCTTGAGCGTCCAGAGCCCCACACGACGACGAGTTGTGCGACGGAAAAGAGGACGGCTACCGGGCCGACCACCAGTCCGAGTGGCGAACTCGCCATCGCGCCGAGTCCGCCGAAGATGCCCGCTATCGCATCGATCACCCCGAGCACGCAGAGAATCTTGATTCCGAGGGGCGGCTCTCGACTCCTGTAGGACGTCGACGTCGACATAGTATCACCTCTCTCATTCTCCCTATTAAACCTCGTTTTGAGAAAATATATACGAGACCGACACGAGCGTTCGTCCGTCATGGAACCCGACGACTCCTCCGGCTGCCCTAAATGCGGTCACACGAGCGCCTCCACCGACTCCATCTCGATGACCGGTTCGGGACTGAGTAAGATGTTCGACATCCAGACGAAGAAGTTCACCGTCGTCTCCTGCGACAACTGCGGCTACTCCGAACTGTACAAAAACGTACGAAATCAGGGAAGCGACGTCGTGGACATCTTCTTCGGCTGATGGAAACGTCCACCCGCCGGGCGTTTCTCGTAGTCTGTGGAACGACCACGGTCAGTGGCTGTAGTGCCATCATCGGCGACCAACCGGCTTCCGGAACGAGACAACAGCACCGACTGGCCGCTGTTCACACACGGTTCCAGAAACACAGGCTACAATCCACACGCGTCGGGGCCAAAGTCGCCACCGACGGAACGCTGGCAGGTTCGAACGTACGACAGTCGAGACGAATTTCGCGGCTACGCGCTGACGACCTCCCCGGTCATCGTCGGCGACTGAGTGTACGTCGGCGGCGAGTCACTGACCGCCCACCGAACCGGCGATGGCTCGGTCGTCTGGGAAACCCGGAGCGACGAAACGTACCACCGCGCTGGATTCGCCGACGAGACGCTATTCGTTTCGACGTGGGACGCGGTGGCCGACACGAGCGCGATTTCGGCGTTCGATACCGCTGGAAACCGCAAATGACGGGAGAAAACTGGAAATAGAACAGCTCTTGCCCCACTCGTTGTCGATGGAACCGTCTACGCACCGAGCGACCCCAGGATAGTCGCGCTCGATGCGAAGGACGGACGCCGACAGTGGCGAACCGAAGAAATCTGGCCGTATCCGAAACAGCCTGCGGTGGCCGACGGACTCTACGTTCCGATGGATTGGGACGGCTGTGTCGCCCGAAATCGTCGGCAAGACCCACTCGCATCCCTTCTGGGTCACCCACCGAAAAAGCAGTGGACACACGAACCGGAGGGAATCGTAAAAAAACCCCGCCAGCAGTCGGCTCTCGGTACGTGTACGTCGCCGCGTCGGGGGAGTGGCATCCCGACGTGATTCCGAAACGACCGCGCCTGTACGCGCTGACCCCCGCCGGGAAACGGATCTGGTCACGGCCTTCCGGAACGCTCTCTTCGACGCCGGTAGTCGGCGATGGCGTCGTGTTCGAAAAGACCGGCGACTTCGTCGAGAAGGTTCAGAGAGCGGGCTACGTGTTAGGTCGGTTCGACGCGAAAGTCACCGCCCACGACGCGACGGACGGAACGACTCGCTGGCGGAGAACCTTCGACGGGTTCGGTAGCTGGTTCATCCAGCCGGCGCTCGCGGATGGTGTACTCTACGTTCCGCTTCACGACAGCATCGGTGACGAGAGTCGGCTCGTCGCACTCGACGCGAAGACGGGCGAGACGCTGTGGAATCGTGCGCTGGACGCACCGACGACGCACCTCGCGCTCGCCGGGAACACGCTGTACGTGACCACCTACGACGGGACGGTACGCGCTTTCGAGTAGTTCGGATTCGACCGCTGCTCGAACCAGTCGGCTAATTTCGATCGAACTGTTACCTTGACGTTTATCTTCGTCGGCACCCAATAGATGTCGTATGGGAAACGACAAGAGACTCATCCACGCGATTATCGGTGCCGTCGTAACTATCGTTACTGCCTTCATCCCCTTCTCGCCCGTCCTCGGCGGTGCCCTCGCGGCGTATCTCGAGGATTCGAACACGGACGACGGCGTTCGAATCGGCGCAATCTCTGGCGCGATTGCAACCGTTCCGATGATTCTCGCCGGCTTCCTGTTCGTGAGTATCTTCGCTTTCGGTGGCGTTCCGGGTGGGTTCCTGGTCTTCCTCGTCCTCCTCGGTGTTTTCGCACTGCTCTACACGATGGGGCTGAGTGCGCTCGGTGGCTACGTCGGCGCGTATCTGGCGGCGGAGTACTAGGCGAGCAGTTCGCGCACCGTTTCGGTGACGGCGGTCGCTGCTGCCTCGACAGTGTCCACGCGCACGTACTCGCGTGGCGCGTGTGCGACCGCTCCCTCGTCGTCGGCCAGCACGCCCGGCCCGAACACGACGGTGGGGGCGACCTGCGCGAAATACGACGCCTCCGTCGCCGCACCGAACGGTCGTACCTCGCCACCGCTCGCGTCTCGCAGCGTCCGCACCAGCTGTGAATCGGCGGGCGTCTCGAACGCTTCGAGAAACGGCGTGTCGCGCTCGCCGAGCGCGACCTCCACGTCGACCGCGGTCGGTGCGGCCCGACGAAGGTGGGCTTCGAGACCGCTGCGGAACTCCTCTGTTCCCTCCGGGGGGATACTCCGCCTGTCGACGACGAACGAACACTCGGCGGGAATCTGGTTCGTCGCCGTCCCGCCTTCGACCGTGGTCGGCGTGAGCGTCGGCACGCCGAGTTCGGGATGCGCCTCGCCGGAGTCGAAGGTGTCCAGCGCGGCGAGCACGGGCGAGAGCGCGCCGACGGCATTGACGCCGTCGTCGGGGTCGGCGGCGTGTGCGTTCGCTCCGTGAAGCGTCACGGTCGCCTGAAACCGCCCACGTGCCGCGTTGCAGACATCGAGACCGGTCGGTTCGCCGACGATGACCGCGTCGGCATCGATATCCAGCGCCGCCGCGCCAGTCGAGTTCGTCTCTTCGTCCGGCGTCACCGCGATCGTGACGGCCCCTCGGTCTGGTTCGACCGCGAGGAAGGCGTCGAGAAGTGCCGCGAGTGGCCCTTTCGCGTCGCAGGAACCCCGACCTCGAACCACGCCGTCGTCGCGCGAAAACGGGACGTGTGGCGGCACGGTGTCGATGTGGGTGTTCAACACGACGTGTGGACCGGAGTTTGCTCCGACGCGCTCAGCGAGGACGTTTCCGGTCTCGTCGACGCGAACGTCCACCCCCGCCGCGTCGAGGGTGTCCACGAGCAACGTTCGCATCTCGTCGACCGATTCGTGTGACGCCGTCCGGACGGCACGTTCGAGGAACGCGGTCGAGTCGAACGCGCTCATGCTCTCGACTCGATTCGTCCCGTCCCGGAGACGTTCACGTCGCCCTCGAACTCCCGTTCGACCGGGCCGGAGAGCGTCGCGTATCGCTCTCCGAGCGCGACGGAGAGGTCGCCGCCCGGTGGCGATACGGACACCAGTTCGTCGTCGACGAGGCCGAGTCGTTCGGCGACGGCGGCGACCGCCACCGCGCCGGTTCCACAGGACTGGGTTTCGCCTTCGACGCCGCGTTCGAAGGTGCGCTGGTCGAACCCACCCGGTCGACGCGACGCGAAGGTGACGTTCGTCCCCTCCGGGAACGCGTCGGCGTGACGAATCGCCGGCGCGACCCGTTCGACGTCCACGGCGTCGACGTCGTCCACGAAGGCGACGGCGTGCGGAACGCCTGTGTTCACGGCCGTCAGTTCGAACTCGCCGAACCGCTCTCGGACCAGCGGTTCGTCCCCTGCGACGGGAACGCGTTCCGGTTCGAATCGCGGCGACCCCATCTCGATGGTGGCACCGCCGTCTCGTATCTTCGCGTAGCGCGTTCCGGCGAGCGTATCTATCATCACTTCGTCCGTGCCCGTGCGCTCGGCAGCCCAGACCGCCGCACAGCGCGCTCCGTTGCCGCACATCTCGGCGGTGCTCCCGTCCGGTTGGACGAGTGTCATGATGACTCGCGGCGGTCGGTAGTCCGGTTCGAGCGCGAGAAAGAGCACGCCGTCCGCGCCGATTCCCTCGTCCCTGTCGCACGCCTGGCGGGCGAACGCCGCCCGGTCGGGGACGGGGACGTTCGCGTCCACGACGACGAAGTCGTTACCGGTGCCGTGGTACTTCTGGAACGAGACGTCCGCGTTCATCGCCACGTCACCTCCTGTTCGGTTGCGGTCACGTCAGAAAGCGTCTCGCGGCGGTGTGCGACCGCCGTGCGTTCGCCATCGACGACGACGACCGCGGGCCGAGGCCGCGAGTTGTACTGACTCGCCATCTCGTACCCGTACGCGCCTGCGTTGCCGACCGCCAGCAGGTCGTCGCGCTGCGGGTCGGCAATCCGGTGGTCGCCGAAGGAATCCGAACTCTCGCAGATGGGCCCTGCGATGGTCGTCTCGACCGCGGGCCCGTCACCGGCGAGGTTTCGGACGTGGTGGTGGGCGTCGTAGAGTGCCGGCCGTGCGAGGGTCGTCATCCCGGCGTCGACGCCGACGACGGTGGTCTCTGGGGTTTTCTTGACCGTGTTCACGCGGGTCAGGAGGACGCCGGCGTCGGCCACGAGATAGCGCCCGGGTTCCACGACGAGCGTCGCACCGACGTCGCCGAGAGCGTCGCGGATCGCGCTCGCCACCGCATCGAGGTCGAGCGGCGGTTCGTCGGGGTGGTACGGAACGCCGAACCCGCCACCGACGTCCACGAACTCCAGCGAGAAATCGAGGCTGCGCGCCAGTTCGCCCATCCGTGAGACGAGTTCGCGGTGATTGCCGAGGTCGTCGCCAGAGATGCCGCTACCGGCGTGGGCGTGGATGCCGACCACGTCGAAATCGTCTGCTGTCGCGGCGAGGACACTCGCCGCGCGGTCGTAGGGGACACCGAACTTGGCGTCCGCTCCGGTTCGGACCTTCTCGTGGTGACCGGCACCGACGTCGGGGTTGACGCGCAGACAGAGTCGCCCGTCGTAGCCTCTCGCCGCGAGTCGGTCGACGGTTTCCGCCGCGCCGACCGTGATGGTCAGTCCGGGGTACTCGTCGATGAGTTCGACTACCGTATCGAGGTCGGCAGCGGGGGGATTGACGGCGGTGTAGTGGACGCGCTCGCCGTCGAATCCGGCCGCGAGCGCACGTTCGGTCTCGCCCGCCGAAGCACACTCGACACTCGACCCCGCGGCTTCGAGCGTTCGGAGGACCGCCCGCGAGGTGTTCGCCTTCGCGGCGTAGTGAATGTCGGCGTCCGGAAACGCGCTCGCGAATCGCCGGTAGTTCTGGCGGACGCGAGCGAGGTCCGTGACGTACAGTGGGGTTCCGTGCTCGGCGGCGAGCGATTCGAGTCGCTCGCCAGACCAGTCGGCGAGTCGTCGTACCGGCGGATTGACGCCGTCGAACTGGTCGTCTTCCCCCGGCGGGTCGTCGGCGAGTCGGTCGCTGCTCATCGCAGCGCCTCCTCACGCTCGACCTGTTCGAGCGTGTCGTCTTCCACGTCGAGTGCGACGACGGCCGGCTTGTAGGCCCCGCCGGCGAACAGTTCATGGTCGCCGAGGCCGGACTCCACGAATCGGGTGAACGCCCGACGGTTCGGCGGCAGGTGGCCGTAGACGACCTCCTCGTTCACGAGGTCGTAAACGGGGATTCTGGGCGTGAGCAGAGTGTTCTCCCCGACGATGCTCCCCTCGCCGACGACGAATCCCGAGGTGACCCGACAGCCAGCGCCGAGCGAGACGTCATCTTCGACGACGACCGGGGTGTCCTCAACGGGTTCGAGGACGCCGCCGATGAGGGCGTTCGCGCCGAGTTTGACGTTCTCGCCGATTTGCGCACACGAGCCGACCGTATCACAGGAGTCCACCAGCGTTCCGTCGCCGACGTACGCGCCGACGTTGACGAAACTCGGACTCATCAGGATGCAGTTCGACCCCACGTGTGCGCCCCGGCGGAGCACGGTGCCGTCGGGCGTGTTGCGGGTACCCCTGCCGGGCAGGTCGTCCGTCTGCCGGAGCGGGAGCACGTCGTGGTAGGTCACGTCGCCGTACTCGCGCCCCTCGATGGTCCGGAGACCGAAGTTCAACAGGATGCCCTGTTTCACCCACTCGTTCGCTTCCCACGTCCCCGAACGCCGTTCGGCGGCGCGCACTTCGCCCGCCTCCAGCGCGTCGAGGAACGCTTCGAGGGTCGCGTGTTCGTCCGCTCCCGCGTGCTGTGCGTCCAGTTCGCCGGCGTCGTATCGTCGCCACAGCTCTCGTATCTCGTCTCTCATTCGGCAATCACCTCGCTGAAGTCGTACCATCCCGGAGCCCGTCCGGCGAGCCACACCGCTGCGTCGAGCGCGCCGTCAGCGAACACCGCCCTGTTTCCGGCCCGGTGGACGAGTCGCAGTTCCTCGTTGTCGTTCGCCAGCAGAACCTCGTGTTCACCGCTGATGCCACCCGCTCTGCGCGCGTGGACGCCGACTTCGCCCGGTCGACGCGGTTGGTCCCCCTCGCGCCCGTGAACCTGCTCGTCGGGGCCGCCCGCGGAGGCGATGCGGTCGAGGAGCGTCTTGGCCGTGCCACTCGGTGCGTCGCGCTTTCCGTTGTGGTGGGTCTCGGTCAGTTCGACGTCGTAGCCGGGGAGGTCGCCGACCGCGCCTTCGACCGCCCGCAGGAGCGCCTGGACGCCCCGGGAGAAGTTGCTTGCCTTGAGCACGGGGACGTGGTCGCTCACCCGCCGCAGAACGGACTCTCCCTGCTCGTCGAATCCGGTCGTTCCGACGACGCAGGCGACGCCCGCTTCCGCACAGACCGCGACGTAGTTCTGGCTGCTCGTCGGGGTCGAAAAGTCGACGAGTGCGTCGGGGTCGTGCTCTCTCAGCACGGCTCCGAACTCCTGTACCGGTTCGGTGGGGACGCCGTCGATTTCCGCAGGCGGGTCGCGGCTCACGCCAGCGACAACCTCGACGTCGTCGCAGTCGGCCGCCACGTCGAGGACGGTTCGGCCCATCCGACCGGTGACGCCCGTGACGACCACCCTCGTCATCTGGCTCCCTCCAGTGAATCGAGTACCGCCGCCAGTTCCTCGCGGTGTTCGGACGAGAGCGGCGACAGCGGCAGTCGGAGGTCGCCCGGTCCATAGCCCCGCAGTTCCATCGCGGCCTTCACTGGAATCGGGTTCGTCTCCACGAACAGTTCGCGGAAGAGCGGGCCGAGTTCGTACTGCAGTTCGCGCGCCCGGTCGTAGTCACCCGAGAGCGCCGATTCGACCAGTTCGCAGGTGCGTTCGGGTTCGACGTTCGCCGAGACGCTGATGGTGCCGGTCGCGCCGAGCGCGAGCATCGGAAGGGTGAGCGCATCGTCGCCCGACAGCACCGCGAACGCCTCGTCCTGCGTTCGTTCGATGATTTCGCTTATCTGCCCGAGGTCGCCACTCGCGGCCTTGTAGCCGGCGACGTTCTCGTGTTCGGCCAGCGAGACGGTCGTCTCCACGTCGATGTTCCGCCCCGTCCGCGACGGGACGTTGTAGACGATTTGCGGGAGGTCGACCGCGTCGGCGATCGTTCGGTAGTGTCGTTCCATCCCGGCCGGTTCGGGCTTGTTGTAGTACGGCGAGAGAAGGAGGAGTCCGTCGGCCCCGGCGTCCGCGGCACGCCGGGAGAGTTCGAGCGCCTCGTGGGTCGAGTTGCTCCCGGTGCCCGCAATCGTCGGCACGTCGACGGCGTCCACGACCGCCTCGACGACTTCGACGTGTTCGTCGTGCGTCAAGGTCGCGCTCTCGCCGGTCGAACCGACGGGAACGAGACCGTCGACGCCGGCGCGTTCTAGGCGTCCGGCGTCGTTGCGGAGTTGGTCGAAGTCGATACTGTCTCCCCTGAAGGGTGTCGTCATCGCGGGATAGACCCCGCGGAACGGTGATTCTGTGTTCGTCATTGGTTTTCGGTCGGAAGTCGGTCGTCGCGCGGTACAGAACGAAGATGGCTCGAAACGGGGACGCCACGCCCGCTACGAACCGGTTACGCCGCGCGTTTTGTGCGTTTTCCGACCGTGCTGTGGCTCACCGAACCAAAGTGGAGCGCGGTGAGCGTCACAGCACCTGGCATATGATACAGACCAGTTCCGTGAGGACTTATGTCTTGCGCCGTCGGCAGACGCTGCGAAACGCGCCGGGATAGATTCAAATACCTGTCAATCGTTCACCCATTCGTGGACTGGAATCTCATCGGCCGGTTTGGAGTGCGTTACTCGCTCGTCTACGCCGGGGTAGCGGTCGGACTCGTCTCCGTTTTCACGCAGTCTGGTCTCGCGTTTCTCTCGCTGTTCGGCGTCGGACTGGTCGTCTTACTGCTCGCGCTCGGGGGCACCGGAACGGTGCGGATGGGGGCGGCGATGACGAACGCGCAGGCGATGGGGTTCCGAAGCGCCGTCGTCGACCCGAAAGACCTGCAGGCAAAGCAGATGAGCCAGGACGTCAAACTCCTCTTTTTCGGTATCGGGCTGCTGGTGTTCGCCGCAATCGCGCTCGTCCTCGCCGGGTGACCGAAATCCGTCGGTCTTATCACGTCTCCGGAGATAATCACGGTCGATGCTCGTCCTCGGAGACGCCCACGCAGCCGACCCCGGAAACCGGCGCGCGCTCTTCGCGGCCTACCGCGAGGCCGATGCGGAGGTCGCACTGCAACTCGGCGACCTGATGTACTACGACCTGCCGATGCCGACGTGGTTCATCGCGGGCAACAACGAGGACTTCGATACCATCGCCGCACTGCGAAACGGGCTGGTTTCGAACTCGGACGTTCGAAACGCCAACCTCCTCGCGAGCACTGCCGTCGACATTCGCGGCGTTCGTGTCGCCGGCCTGTCGGGGAACTTCGCGCCGACGCAGTACGACCGCCCACGCGCGAATCTCGTCGGCGACCGTCGTCGCCACTTCACCCAGGAAGACGTAGAGCGTGCGATGGAACTGGCGTCCGTGGACGTACTCTTGACCCACGAGGCACCCCACGGGTTGCCGGTCGCCGAAGACTACGACGTCGGCTGTTCGCACGTCGACGACTTGCTCACGGCGCTGGACCCGGAGCTCTGTCTCGTGGGCCATCACCACCAGCACGCGGAGACGACCTTCGGCGACACCCGCGTCGTCAGTCTGGCCCCGACGTGGGAACGATATTACATACTCGACCCCGATTCCCTCTCGCTCACGTGGTTCGAAACGCCAGACAACTGATTCGTCCGGAGGAGGAACCTCTTTATGTGAGAAATTATCATACCTACGTATGACTGAGATTCATCCGGGACAGCGCGTCACGGTGCTCGCCGACGCGCAGAACCTCTACCACACGGCTCAAAGCGTCTACAGTCGGAACATAGATTACTCGAATCTGCTCTCGAAAGCGACACAGGACCGGGAACTGACACGCGCTATCGCCTACGTCATCCAGGCCGACAGTCCCGACGAGGACCGGTTTTTCGACGCGCTCATGGACATCGGCTTCGAGACGAAAATCAAGGCGCTGAAGACGTTCGGCGACGGGTCGAAGAAAGCCGACTGGGACGTGGGGATGTGTCTCGACGCCATCGCGCTCGCACCGAAAGTCGATACCGTGGTGCTCTGTACGGGCGACGGCGATTTCGCCCGCCTCGCCACGCACCTCCGACACGAAGGTGTTCGCGTGGAAGTGATGGGATTCGAAGAGTCGAGTGCGGAAGAACTCGTCACCGCCGCCGACGCGTTCATCGACCTCAGCGAACGGGCCGATACGTTCTTGCTCTAGACCGGGCGCCCGTCTTCGGCAGTGCCGAACATCAGCGCGCCGCCGGCGAGCACCAGCGTTGAGACGGCGGCGATGGCGTTCGCCATGAGCGACCCGGGCATCGTCGTGACGCCGACGATGAGGACGGTGCCGATGAGTAGTAACGCGATTCCGAGCAGTTCTTTCGAGTTCATGCACCTTCCTTGCACCTCATAACTAATAAATCGCTCTCAATTCGATAGCGTGTGAAACGGTACCGACCCACAATGCCACATGATAGCATGACAATCGGGACGATGTCGAAGGGCTTTCACACGACCACTGCGAATCCGACCCAATGACCGACGCCGAGGACCTGACCGCACTCCGCGTGACCGCCGACTACCAGTTCGGGGCGGGCGCTGGGAGTGCCCTCTTTCCTCCGGACGACGACCTCGAAATCCGACGGTCGTCGTCCGGACGGCCACAGCAGATACACGCCGACGGGTCACGTCTCGTCACCTACGCGACCGACGGTCGATTCACGCTCGGACTCGCCGGCGGACAGCGACTCGCCGACGCGCTCGACTCGCCGACGGGTCGCGTCGTCGTCGGCGACGAGAGCGAACCGTTCGTCCGCGACGGCAAGAACGTCTTCGCCAAGTTCGTCACCCAGGTCGGCGCCGACGTTCGCGCCGGCGACGAGGTGCTGGTGACCCACGAGAACGGCGACCTGCTCGCAGTGGGGCGGGCGGAACTCGACGCCGACGCCATCCTGAATTTCGACACCGGGATGGCGGTGAAGGTCCGCGACGGGAACAGCGAGTAAGTCGGCGCGGTTGCGTCACGTTTTTGCCCCTACGTTCCGACCATTCGCGTATGTTTGGAGGAGGCGGCGGCGGTGGACTCAATCCGCGCAAAATGCAGCAAATGATGAAGCAAATGGGCATCGACGTGGACGACGTCGATGCCGAAGAGGTGATTATCCGCACGGGCGACGGCGAGGAACTCGTCTTCAGCGACCCGGAAGTCACCCGGATGGACGCCCGCGGGCAACAGACCTATCAAATCGTCGGCGACGCCGAGACGCGCGAAGCGTCCGGCGATAGCGGTGCTGGCGGCGCTGACACGGACGACGCCGCGGCGAGCGACGTGCCGGACGCCGACGTGGAAATCGTCGCCCAGCGCACGGGCGCGAGCGAAGACGAAGCCCGCGAGGCGCTGGAGGCGACGGACGGCGACCTCGCGGCGGCGGTCGAGCGACTGGAGTGACGATACTGCTCGTTCACGGCGACCGGGAGTATCTACGCGACCCGGGCGAAGAGCTACAGACCGACCTCGGCGTTCTCATCGTTCCGGAAGACGTCGAACCCGGTGACGTCCTCTCGACGCACCTGGACGAGGAGTTCACGGTTCGCAGACTTCGCGGGCCGGACCTCTTTCATCACTTCGAGCGCACCGGTGCGCCGATGCTGCCACGCGACGTGGGGCTGGTCGTCGGCGAAACGGGTGTCGCCGCGGGTGATCGCGTGCTCGACGCAGGCACCGGAACCGGCGTGCTGGCGGGATATCTCGGCCGAATCGGCGCGGAGGTCGTCACGTTCGAGCGTAAACCGGAGTTCGCCGAGGTGGCCCGCGAGAACATGGTCATGGCCGACGTGACGGACGCGGTGGACGTTCGAACCGGCGACGTGACCGACCACCTCGCCGACCTCGGCGAGTTCGACGTGCTCACGCTCGACACGCCGGACGCCCCAGCGGTCGTCACGCACGCACCCGACCTGCTCGCCGACGGGGGGTCGCTCGGGGTCTACTCGCCGTTCGTGGAGACCGCCCGCGACGTCGCGGCGGCCGCACGCGAGGCGAATCTGGACGACGTTCGGACGATGGAGACCATCCAGCGCGAGATGGACTTCGACGAGCGGGGGACGCGCCCGACGACGACCGGCGTCGGACACACCGGCTACCTGACGTTCGCACGGTCGGTGTGAGAACGGCACTCGGCGTTCGATAGCGTTCGGTGGGCGTCTCTTTTTCTCCGTCGAGACGGTTGCGAGAACGAACGTTGAACTACCCCGACGTCCAACGAACGGCCGTGACACGTTTCCAGAACACGGGACAGCCAGACTGGGACTGGTGGGGACGGCTGTGGCCCGACGTGAACGAGTTACTGCAGACGCTCGGCGTCGAACCAGGCGAGACGGTCGCGGAGGTCGGCTGTGGAAACGGCTACTTCGTCGTCCCGGCAGCCGAACGCGCCGAGACGGTGTACGCCATCGACCTGGACGAGGACTTGCTCGAAGAACTCCGAGAGAACGCCAAGGAAAACGACGTCACCGACCGAATCGAAACGGTTCGTGGCGACGCGCGAAACCTCACCGAACTGCTTCCCGACCCGGTGTCGTTCGCGCTGGTCGCGAACATCTTCCACGGTGTCGCCGACCAGGAGGCGTTTCTGGGCGAAGTTCGCCACGCGCTTCGGCCGGACGGACGAGTCGCGGTCATCAACTGGCACGACCGGCCACGCACCGAGACGACGCTCGACGGCGAGCCTCGGGGACCACCCACCGACCTCCGGATGTCTCCCGCCGAAACGACGGCCGTGCTCGAAGACGCCGGCTTTTCCGTTCGAGAGACGGTCGAACTCCCGCCGTTTCACTACGCCATCGTCGCCGAGCGAACGCAGTGAGCGAAGCGGGCAGACTACCTGCCGGAAGTCGGCCGGTGAGACGAACTCCCAAACGCTATTTCGGAGTACGTTCGGCGTTCGGAAACGGGACGATAGGTCAGGCAAGTAAAGCGGACGGAGACCCGTCTTCGAACCGAGAATTAAACCCTCCCCCGGCCCACACTCCGGGTATGCGAACCGTCCGTACCCTTCTCGTGGACGCTTTCACCGACGAACCGCTGGCCGGAAACGCGGCGGGAGTCGTCCCCGAGGCCGACGACCTGACCGACGACCAGATGCAGGCCATCGCCCGCGAACTCGCCGTGAGCGAGACGGCCTTCCTGCAGACGAGCGAGGAGGCAGACCGCCGAGTGCGCTACTTCACGCCGACGACCGAGGTCGACCTCTGTGGCCACGCGACAATCGCATCGCACGTCCACCTGCTCGAAGACGGCGTCGTCGAATCTGGGACTCACACCCTCGAAACGAACGTCGGCGTGCTAGACGTCGAGGTCGGTGAGGACGGCACGGTCTGGATGACGCAGGACGACCCGGAAATCGAGGTCGTCGAACTGGACTACGACCGCGTGGGCGAGGCCCTCGGCATCGACTCGGCGACGCTCCGCGACGTGGGTGCCGACCTCCCACTCGCGGTCGCCTCGACGGGACTGCCCTTCCTCGTCGTCCCCGTCAACTTCCTCGAACACCTCGGCGGCGCGACGCCGGACATGGCGGCGATCGAAACGCTCTGCGAGGAGGTCGATGCGGTCGGCGTCTACGCCTTCACCTTCGACACCATCGACCGCGATTCGACGCTCCACGGACGGATGTTCGCGCCACTCGCGGGCGTACCAGAAGACCCGGTGACCGGGACGGCCAGCGGGGCGGTCGGAGCGTATCTCAAAGAGTCAGACGCCTTCGACGACAGCGAGGCGCGTTGCGCCTCGAAGACGAGCGAGGAGCGAAGCGACCCGCGAGATTTCCCCGACGAGATGCGCTTCGAACAGGGTCACTTCGTGGACAGGCCGGGGCACGTTCGCGTGCGCGTGGACGTCCGGGTTCGGGTCGGTGGGCGTGCGGCCACCGCACTGGACGGAAAGTTAGCCGTTCCCGAAGCGGAAGACGACGGCATCATCGAGATTTGACTGGCCGATAGTGAGCGTCGCGTTGCACCGTACCGGTGTCGCCCTCGCCGTTGGCCGGTGTCCGTTTCGAGTGCGTTCCGGGCGATATCGTGCCAGGTGATAACCGATGACGTGGCGCTGTCTGGCACTAATTCGAAGGGTATCCGGTTCTGAGTTAACTATTTTCGGGCCTTTGGTCGGAACATTCTTTATGGGTCTGCTTGTTTCCCACCATACGCACATGGTTGTACTCTGGCTGGAAGAAATCAGTGCAGACGACCTCGAACTGGTCGGTGGCAAGGGTGCGTCGCTCGGTGAACTCACCGGCGCGAACCTCCCCGTCCCGCCGGGATTCGTCGTGACCGCCAACAGCTATCGGCGGTTCATCGAGGAGACCGGCATCGCCGACGAGTTGTTCGAAGTCGTCGACGTTGATACCGAGGACTCCGCAGCGCTCGCAGAAGCCGAGTCGCGCGCGGAAGAACTCATCCTCGGAGCCGAAATTCCCGACGACATCAGAGAAGGAATCCTCGGGGCCTACGATAATCTGGACGACGGGGAAGCATTCGTCGCGGTTCGCTCGTCCGCGACCGCAGAGGACCTCCCCGACGCCTCTTTCGCTGGTCAACAGGAAACGTTTCTCAACATCACCCGCGACGACCTCGTAGAGCGCGTCAAAGAGTGCTGGGCCTCGCTTTTCACACAGCGTGCTATCTACTATCGACAGGAGAAGTCCTTCGACCACGAGAAGGTGGACATCGCGGTCGTCGTCCAGCGAATGGTTGACGCAGAAAAGAGCGGTGTCATGTTCACGAGTCACCCCTCGACCGGCGAGAAGAAAATAATCATCGAGGCTGCGTGGGGACTCGGTGAGGCGGTCGTCTCGGGGTCGGTCTCGCCCGACAACTACGTCGTCGACCGGTCGTCCGCGGCGACGGAGGACATCACCATCGCCGACAAGAAGGTGATGCACGCGAAAGACCCCGAGACGGGAGAGACCGTCGAGCAGGCGGTTCCGGAGGACAAGCGAAACGCTCGCGTTCTCACCGACGACGACATCGCTCGGCTCGTAGAACTCGGCGAAGAGGTCGAAGACCACTACGAGACGCCACAGGACGTCGAGTGGGCCATCCTCGACGACGAGGTCTACATGCTCCAATCGCGTCCCATCACGACCATCAAAGAGAGCGGCGACATCGCGGCCGAGACCACCGAGGGCGTCGCCGACGGGAGCGGAGCGGTCCAAACCAAATCCTCGGGCAGTCACGAAGTTCTCGTCGATGGCCTGGGTGCCAGTCCGGGCATCGCGAGCGGCGCGGTGCGTATCGTGACGAAACTCGACCAACTCGACAAGGTCGGCGAGGGGGACATCATCGTCACCGAGATGACGACGCCCGACATGGTGCCTGCGATGAAGCGCGCGGCGGGCATCATCACGGACGAAGGAGGGATGACCAGTCACGCTGCCATCGTCTCGCGCGAACTCGGCGTGCCGGCGGTCGTCGGCTGTACCAACGCTACCGACTCGCTCGAAGACGGCCAGGTCATCACGCTCGACGGCGACAAGGGCACCGTCCGCGAGGGCAAGCCCGAGCGGGAACAGGAACGCGAACCCATCGAGGAAGCCCGCCCGAAGACCCCCGTCAAGCCGATGACGGCGACGGAGGTCAAGGTGAACGTCTCCATTCCCGAGGCCGCAGAACGCGCCGCCGCCACGGGCGCCGACGGCGTCGGACTGCTCCGACTGGAGCACATGATACTCTCGACGAACAAGACGCCGGAGCGGTACATCGAAGACCACGGCGTCGACGCGTACGTCGAAGAGATCGTAGAAGGGGTTCGCGGCGTCGCAGAGGAGTTCTACCCGCGGCCCGTGCGCGTCCGTACGCTCGACGCACCGACGGACGAGTTCCGGCAACTCCAGGGCGGCGAGAACGAACCGAACGAACACAACCCGATGCTCGGCTGGCGCGGCATCCGACGCAGTCTCGACAAACAGGACGTGTTCCAGCACGAACTCGACGCGTTCAAAGAACTGTACGGGATGGGCTACGACAACGTCGAAATCATGTTCCCGCTCGTCAACGACGCAGAAGACGTGTTCCGTGCACGTCGCCTGATGACCGAGACGGGAATCGACCCCGACAAACGCTCGTGGGGTGTGATGATAGAGACGCCCGCCAGCGCACTGCAGATCGAAGAGATGGCCGAGGCGGGCATCAAGTTCGCCAGTTTCGGCACCAACGACCTCACCCAGTACACGCTTGCGGTAGACCGGAACAACGAGAACGTCGCCGGGCGGTTCGACGAACTGCATCCCGCCGTGCTCAAACTCATCGGCCAGACCATCGATTGCTGTCGTGAACACGACATCAACACCAGTATCTGTGGACAGGCCGGGTCGAAACCGGAGATGGTTCGTTTCCTCGTCAAACGCGGCATCTCGTCCATCTCGGCGAACATCGACGCAGTCCGCGACGTCCAACACGAAGTGAAGCGCGTCGAGCAGAAACTCATGCTCGATTCGGTTCGCTGATCTCGGCTTCTAGATTTTTCGGGGCGATTCGTGACCCATCCGAAAAGAGAGATTCGTCCGAGAACGGAACCAATAAACCCAACGGCCCGAATTTCAGGCTATGCAGGTGGCCGCGCCGCAGTCGTTTCGCCGGGTGCTCTCCTCGATGTGTACCGAACCTCATCCGGCGGCCCGTGACGCCGCCGAGCGATTTCTGGCGTCGAATCCAGGTGACCCGACGACGTATCCCACCGTCTCGGCACTCGAAGAAGAGACGGTCGAGGTACTGGGTGAGATTACCGGACTCCAGAATCCACACGGTTACGTCGCCAGTGGCGGGACAGAGGCGAACGTCCAGGCGGTTCGAGCAGCGAGGAATCTCGCGGAGACGGACGCTCCGAACGTCGTCGCACCCGAGAGTGCACACTTCAGTTTCCAGAAGGCCGCCGAGGTGCTAGACGTCGAACTCCGTCTCGCGGCGACCGACGACTATCGGGCCGACCCGGAGGGGATGGCCGAACTGGTGGACGAGGACACCGTTCTGGTCGTCGGTATCGCGGGGACGACCGAGTACGGGCGGGTCGACCCGATTCCGGCACTCGCCGAAATCGCCCACGACGCCGAGGCGCTGTTCCACGTCGACGCGGCGTGGGGCGGGTTCGTCCTCCCGTTCACCGACCACGAGTGGCACTTCGGAGACGCGGCGCTCGACACGATGACCATCGACCCGCACAAGATGGGACAGGCGGCGGTTCCGGCGGGTGGGTTCCTCGCGCGGGAAAAGCGGGTGCTCGACGCACTGGCGGTCGAGACGCCGTATCTCGAATCGACCTCGCAGGCGACGCTGACCGGAACGCGGAGCGGTGCGGGGGTCGCCAGTGCCTGGGCCGCGATGGACGCGCTGTGGCCGAAGGGCTACCGTGAGCAGTTCGAGCGGTCACAGGCCAACGCCGAGTGGGTCGCCGACGCCTTCGAGTCGAGCGGTTACGACGTGGTCGACCCCGTCTTACCGCTGGTCGCGGCCGACGTGCCTCGGGAGACGGTCGAGAAACTACAGACCCGAGGGTGGCGGGTCTCGCCGACGGGGTCGGGTGAACTCCGAATCGTCTGCATGCCACACGTCACTCGCTCGATGCTGGAGGAGTTCGTCGCCGACCTCGAATCGCTCTCCGACCGCGACGCGCTATAGATCTTCGACGGGGGCACCGAGGGCGTTCCGTTTGACGCTCTCGATACCGTTTTTTGCCGCCCGTTTCGAGGAGTAGCCCTCCCCACCGTCGGCGATGACGTTTCCGTTCCGGTGGACAAGTCGCCAGCGCCACTCGCCGCTCCCGTCTTCGTACACCTCGAAGGTGGCCTGGGTGGGCGGACGGAGTGCCTCAACGACGCTTCCGTCGGTCTGTGTCACCGCGATGGGCCAGGACTCGGGTTCCGGCGTTCCGGTTCGGTCGGTGAGTCGGTCGGTGGCGGCGGCGAGTTTCGTCCCGACTCGTTCGAGCAGTTCCAACGAGACGTCTCGTTCGAGAAGCGATTCGCCGTCGGACGAGACGCTGATTCGCCGTCCTCGGAGTTCGATTCCGTCGGTCGGGTCCGTCCACGTTCCGTCGCGTCGGTAGTCGACCGTGACGGTTATTCCCCCATCGTCTGCGTCGTAGACCACCCGTGCCCGAAGATTCGGATGGATGGCGACGCGATATTCGCTGTCCGGGTTCATATCCCCCGTTCGTCCTGTTTCCGTATGAGTCTGTTTGCCAACAGAAAATTCCATAGCGGGTGTTCGGATGTTAAAGCTTACATCGGTCTACCACTGAGAGACTCCTGTGCCAGGGTTTTTCGCGTCGTTGGTCTCGTTCGCCGACCCCCTCTCGAACGTCGTCGTCCTCGGGTCGTTCGGATGGCTCGCGGAAGCCGTCGAGAACGCCACGGGGTGGCCAGGACTCGTCCTGATTGCCATCTACTCGTTTCTCATCTCGTTCGTCCTCCCGCTTCCCAGCGAGGTCGTGTTGCTCGCACAACTCGAAATCGGGTTGGGTGAGGTCGGACAGTACACCCTCATCATCCTCGTCAGCGGACTCGGCAAGGCCGCCGGGAGCGTGTTCGCGTTCCACATCGGGCAGGAGGCGAAACACTCCGGACCGGTCATCAGAGCACTCCGCAACTCGCGGTTCAACATCGTTGAGTGGTCGGAGAAGAAGACGGTCGCGCTGGCCCGGAAGTGGGGGTATCTCGGCCTCGCGCTGGCGCTGTGCGTTCCGTTTTTCCCGGACACGCTCTCTATCTATGCGTTCTCGATTCTGGAGGAGGACTACGCGAAGTTCGCCGCCGCGACGTTCGCGGGGAGCGTCGGCCGACTGTTGCTCACGCTGGGACTCGGTGCCGGCGTCATTGCGTTGAACGTCTAGGGACGATACCACCTGCACCCTACCACTGTCAGTCGCCCGCAACGGCGTCTCTCTCGGCCGAGAGTTTATATACCGTCACGAACCAATCGTTCGACATGCGCCGGCCGGCCCACGCCGTCGTCCACGCTATGCGCGGTCAGCAGTAGCGCCGGGTGGATCCTTCTGGGCCCGATGGCAATCGGATTTTTCGGGGGTGAAACCCGGCAGTTCGGGTATCGTTTACGAGCACCTGCTGTCCCGCGACCGAAACACGACCACCATGACGAGACACCGAAACCGGCGGGTTTTACACCCGCACAGAAGGAGATGGTAGTATGAGCCACGACGACTATCCCACCGAAGAACCCGCGGTGGTGACCTGTGGACTCCCCTACGCGAACGGGGACCTCCACCTCGGTCACCTGCGGACGTACGTCAGCGGCGACGTTCTGGCACGGGCGTTCAGGCAACTCGGCCAGCAGACGGCCTTCGTCTCCGGGTCGGACATGCACGGCACGCCGGTCGCCGTCAACGCCGAGAAAGAGGGCGTCTCACCCCGCGAGTTCGCGCTTCGCCACCACGAAAAGTACGAAGCGACGTTCCCCAGGTTCGGCATCGAGTTCGACAACTACGGCCACACCGACGACGAAACCAACACCGAACTCACCCGCGACATCGTCCGGAAACTGGACGACGAGGGCTACGTCTACGAGAAGGAAATCAAGGTCGCGTGGGACCCCATCGAGGACGACCCGCTCCCCGACCGCTACGTCGAGGGGACCTGTCCCTACTGCGGCGCGAAGGCGCGCGGCGACGAGTGTGACGAAGGCTGTGGTCGCCACCTCGAACCCGGCGAAATCGAAGACCCGACCAGCGTCCTCACCGGCAATCCGGCGGAGTACCGCGAACGGACGCACAAGTTCTTCCGCGTCTCGGAGTTACAGGACTACCTCCAGGAGTTCATCGACCGCCTCGAAGGGACGAGCAACGCCAAAAACCAGCCCCGCGAGTGGATAGAGGGCGAACTCAAAGACTGGTGTATCACCCGCGACATGGACTGGGGTATCGACTATCCCGGAGCGGAGGGTGACGAAGCGAGCGACGACCTCGTCCTCTACGTCTGGGTGGACGCCCCCATCGAGTACATCGCCAGCACGAAACAGTACACCGAGCGCGTCGGTGCGGACACCTACGACTGGGAGGAGGTGTGGAAAGACGACGGGGAAATTGTCCACATCATCGGACGCGACATCATCCAGCACCACACCGTCTTCTGGCCCGCGATGCTCCGCGTCGCAGGGTACAACGAACCGCGCGCGGTCATGGCGAGTGGCTTCGTCAACCTGAACGGCGAGGGGTTCTCGACCAGCCGAAATCGCGCGGTCTGGGCGGACGACTATCTGGACGAGGGCTTCGACCCCGACCTCTTGCGCTACTACCTCACCACGACCGGCGGCTTCGAACGCGACGTGAACTTCTCGTGGGAACAGTTCCAGGAGCGCGTGAACGGCGAACTCGTCGGCACGGTCGGCAACTTCGTCTATCGAAGCCTGCTCTTCGCTGCACGGAACTACGACGGCGCGCCGGACGCCGAGGTGAGCGACGAGGTGCGCCACCGTATCGAGTCGGCCATCGACGACTTCGCTACGGCCCTCAACGACTATTCGCTCAAGCAGTTGGGCGACGCCGCGACCGCGCTCGCCGGGTTCGGCAACGAGTACATCCAGCGCAACGAACCGTGGAAACTCACCGACGACGACCCCGACCGAGCCAAGCAGGTCATCTACGACTGCGTGCAGGTGTCGAAGGCGCTCGCGGTGCTGTTCACTCCCGTCCTGCCCGGCACGGCCGAGAGGCTCTGGTCGCAACTCGGCGAGGACGGGTCGGTTCACGACACCACGCTGGACGACGCACTCGCCGCGCCGCGCGGCGAGTTCGAGGAACCGGACGGACTGTTCGAGAAGATAGAAGACGAGCGTGTCGAGGAACTGAACGATAAACTCGACGCGCGTATCGAAGCGGCTACGTCGGAGGACGACGAAGCCGATGACGAAACCGTGAGCGACGACATCGAATCCATCACCGACGACCGTATCAGCTTCGACGAGTTCAAAGACCTCGACATCCGCGTCGGGCGAATCGAAACCGCAGAACCGATAGAGGGTGCCGACGCGCTCGTTCGTCTCGAAGTGGACATCGGCGTCGAGACGCGTCAAATCGTCGCGGGCATAAAACAACTCCACGACGTAGAGGACCTGCCGGGGACGAAGATAATCGTCGTCGCGAATCTCGAGAAGGCCGAACTGTTCGGCGTCGAGAGCAACGGGATGCTGTTGGCGGCGGGCGAGCAAGCAGACCTCCTGACGACCTACGGCGACGCAGAACCCGGAACGAAGATAAAGTAGTGACCTCCTCCCCCACCCTAAATGGCGTGGCATCCCACCATGGGATATCGGCCAGCGGCCTTCGAGGTTTTAACCCGCACTCTCACAGGAACCGGCGGCACACCGGGGGAACCTCTCGGTTTGACTCCTGTGATAGGGCTATGGCCCGGTCACACAGGCCCCATCTCCGACCGAGTCATCGGCAGATGTATGTTCTCTGGTCTGACTCTCTCAGTCGGAGTAGCAGGCGAAATACGGAGTACAGCCGCTTAAACGTACTGCCAGTCGATATCCGGCCCAGCCACCGACCGCAGTGTGTCGGCCCGGCCGATCGTTCGACCCGCGCCTGAAGACGCGGGTATGCACTACAAACTACTATCAGAGGTCGTCGACGAGACCGGCGAACTCCGCCATCGGGATTATCTCCATCGTCTGCATGTCGAGACCGTAGCGCTCGATACACAACGAGGCCTGGTAGGCAGTGTCCCGGCTCTCGGCGTCGATGACGAGGAGGAAGTCGTACTCGCCGAGGATGGCGTATGTCTCCTCCAACACCGCGTCGTGTTGTTCGAGTTCGTTCCGAACGTCGCCCCAGATAGAAGCGAGCTCCTGGACGTTCTGATAGTTCTGTTCGACGTTGACGAGCGATGCGTACTTGGACATATTTTCCCGGTTTAGAGGGGACACAAATAGCGGTTGTGGCCAGCGCGTACAATCGTGAAACTCGCACACGAGTTAACTACAGGTTTTTTTGCAGGGACACGCGAACTTCCCGCCATGAGAAACGCGAAGATCGTCTGCACCCTCGGCCCTGCGTCGAATTCACAGAGCCGAGTTCGGGACCTGGCGGACGCCGGAATGACCGTCTCTCGGGTCAACGCGAGCCACGGGTCGCGCGCCGACAGAAGCGAACTCGTCGAGACGATTCGACGGGTGGACGAAGCGACCGAGAATCCACTCGCGGCGATGCTCGACCTCCAGGGGCCCGAGATTCGGACCGCCGAGGTCGACGAACCGATTACGCTCGAAACCGGTTCGACGGTTCGGTTCGTGGAAGGTGAGGACGCGACGCCCGAAGAAGTCGGCCTGTCGTATGAAATCACGGCCGTGGAACCGGGTGACGCTGTCCTCTTGGACGACGGGCGAATCGAGACGACGGTCGAACGAGTCGAGGACGGCGCCGTCGTCGCCCGCGTCGAGAGCGGCGGCGAACTCAGCAGTCGGAAAGGCGTCAACGTCCCCGGTGTCGAACTCGGAATCGACCCCGTCACCGAAAAGGACCGCGACGACCTGCAACTCGCCGCCGAGGAGTGTGTCGACTTCGTCGCCGCGAGTTTCGTCCGCGACGCCGACGACGTGTACGAGGTGAACAGGGTGCTCGAAGACCACGACGCCGACATCCCCATCATCGCCAAAATCGAACGTCGTGGTGCGGTCGACAATCTGGCAGAAATCGTTGACGCCGCCTACGGCGTGATGGTCGCTCGTGGCGACCTCGGCGTCGAGTGTCCGATGGAAGACGTGCCGATGATTCAAAAGCGCATCATCCACACCTGCCAGCAGGCAGGGGTCCCCGTCATCACCGCCACGGAGATGCTCGACTCGATGATGCACTCGCGCCGACCGACGCGGGCCGAAGCGTCCGACGTGGCGAATGCGGTGCTAGACGGAACCGACGCCGTGATGCTCTCCGGGGAAACCGCAGTCGGTGACCACCCCGTCCGCGTGGTCGAGACGATGGACAAAATCGTCCGCGAGGTCGAAGGGAGCGAGGAGTACGCCGAGACGCTCGAACAGCGCGTCCCCATCGCCGAAGACACCAGAACGGACGCCATCGCACGCTCGGCGCGCTATCTCGCCCGCGACATCGGTGCGAGTGCGGTCGTGGCGGCCAGCGAATCCGGTTACACCGCGTTGAAAGTAGCGAAGTTCCGTCCCGGCGTCCCCGTCGTGGCGACGACGCCGAACGACCGCGTCCGGCGAAAACTCGCCCTCTCGTGGGGTGTCAACGCCCAGTATACCGCCCTCGGCGACAGCGTCGAGACCATCATCGAAAACGGCGTACAGGCGGCACTCGACGGAGACGTCGCCCAGAGCGGGGATACGGTCGTCGTTCTGTCCGGCATGATGAGCGAACTCGACGGCTCCGACACGGCGAACATGCTCAAAATCCACGTCGCCGCCGAGACCATCGCGACCGGGCGAAGCGTCGTCCGGGGACAGGTCGCCGGCCCCGTCACGCGGAGTTCGACGGGTGACCTCTCCGACGTTCCCGACGGGACGGTTCTCGTGCTCGAACCGGACTTCGACGGCGAGTTCACGGGCGATACGTCCCGTCTCGCAGGTATCGTCGACGCTCGTCCGGGCATGACCGGCTATCCGGCGCTCGTCGCCCGCGAACTCGACATTCCGATGATAAGCGGCGCACCGCTCTCCCCGAGCATCGAGGATGGCGACAAGGTAACGATCGACGCGGAGCGCGGCGTCGTCTACGAGGGCGACGTTCGCTCAGGCGACCGGTCGTAGCCAGCCTTTTGTTACCGCGGGCCGTATCGGTGACTATGTCCGACTGGAAGTTCGACGTGGACGACGTCGGTGAGGACGGCGACGCGAGTGGAGAGGGTGACGACACACCGACGACGTTCGAGTCTATGGAGGAACCGGTCGAACCGGGCTCACCGTCGACGGAGAACGCGGTGTTCGTCCTCCTCGGTGTCGCCACGACCGTCTTCGTCTTCCTTCGTCTGCTCGGGGTCGCCTGACCCACAAACCCTTAATCGTTCGACACCAAGTCCTCAGCATGGCATCGCCCCTCGATTCGCTCCCGCTCTTGCTCGTCCTCGCGGGTGCGGGGCTCACGCTCGCGGAGGCGCTCATTCCCGGCGCACACTTCATCGTTCTCGGCGTCGCGCTCCTGTTCGCCGGACTGGTCGCGCTCGCCGTTCCGCCACTGGCAACGCCGTTCGTACTCGCCGCACTCGTCCTCGTGTTCGGCGGCGTCTCCCTATACGCGTACCGCGAACTCGACCTCTACGGTGGGAAGGGGACGGGTCGAACGAAAGACTCCGACTCCCTGAAAGGAGCGACGGGCCGTGTCACGGAACGCGTCTCTCCCTCGGAGGGACAGGTGAAACTGGAAGACGGCGGGTTCAACCCCTACTTCGCCGCCCGCTCGATGGACGGCGAGATTCCGGAAGGAACCGAAGTGATGGTCATCGACCCCGGCGGGGGTAACGTCGTCACCGTCGAACCCATCGGCCACATCGAAGACAGCATCGACCGCGAACTCGCACGCGAGCGAGCGAGACGCGAGCGAGAGACCGAAGAGTTCTGACCGAGAGCAACACGATTCGTGGGTTCGAATCTGTCCGAATCCACCATTCTGTGACCGACGACTCCGCGAATCACGAAGTCGTGTCGAGCGCAGTTTCCAACTGTGCAACGACAATTAGCAGAATACTTAACAAGTATCTCTCCTAACACTCAGATATGCTGCCCGCAGTACCACTACAAGTCGCCCCCGGAAGCGGATTTACGATAGTCGCACTGCTCTTTCTCGTTCTGGCTATCGTCACCATCTGGTCCGCGGTCGAAATCGTACAGGCGACCGAAAAACGTGCGCTGACGGTGTTCGGCGAGTACCGGAAACTGCTCGAACCGGGTATCAACTTCGTGCCCCCGTTCGTCAGCAAGACGTATCGCTTCGACATGCGGACACAGACGCTGGACGTGCCGCGACAGGAAGCGATCACGCGCGACAACTCCCCCGTGACTGCAGACGCCGTCGTCTACATCAAGGTGATGGACGCGAAGAAGGCGTTCCTCGAAGTCGAAGATTACAAGCGCGCCGTCTCGAATCTCGCCCAGACGACCCTCCGTGCCGTGCTCGGCGACATGGAACTGGACGATACGCTCAACAAGCGCCAGGAGATCAACGCGAAGATTCGACGTGAACTCGACGAACCCACCGACGAGTGGGGAATCCGCGTCGAGAGCGTCGAGGTCCGTGAGGTCAACCCCTCGAAGGACGTCCAGCAGGCGATGGAACAGCAGACCAGCGCAGAGCGCAAACGCCGTGCCATGATTCTCGAAGCGCAGGGTGAACGCCGGAGCGCCATCGAGAAAGCGGAAGGTGACAAGCAGTCCAACATCATCCGCGCACAGGGTGAGAAACAGAGCCAGATTCTCGAAGCGCAGGGTGATGCGGTTTCGACCGTGCTCCGCGCGAAATCCGCCGAATCGATGGGTGAACGCGCCATCATCGAGAAGGGGATGGAGACGCTCGAAACCATCGGCCAGGGCGAGTCCACGACGTTCGTCCTGCCACAGGAACTGTCCTCGCTGGTCGGTCGGTACGGCAAGCACCTGACCGGAAGCGACGTGTCCGTCGACGGCAAGCAGGACCTGGAGAGTCTGGAATTCGACGAGGAGACGCGCGAACTGCTCGGACTGGACGACATCGACGAGATTCTGGGCCAGATAGACGAGGAAGCAGAGATGGACGTCGAAGCGATGGAAAAAGAAGCGCAGGCGATAAAGGAAGGCGAGGACACGGCGAGCATCCGGAGTGCCGACGAGGTCATAGAGGAGATGGACGCCGAGATGGACGACGAGGAACTCGAAACCGAAGTCGAGTGACGACCGAGACCACTCGGTTGTACCTGTCGCCCTAAACGAAGCTATTTTACGTTGCCCAGTCGTATAGTCGTGCAGATGGTTGAACAAGGCAACGTGGATGAAAATAAGCGTGCTACGCTCCGACGCTTCGCGGTTCTCGGAGCAGCGACCCCGTTGACGAAGCTCGCGGACGGCAACCGCAAAGGCGAGGGAAGCGAAGCACGCGACGCGATTGCCGGATACGTCACGACCACGCCGGGTGCCCACTTCTCGAAGGTACGTGACGACCTCCAACTCGGGACTGGCGAGACACAACACCACCTCCGTCGACTGATCGAGCTAGGTGTCGTCGAGAGCCACCGAGACGGGGACTACCGGCGCTTTTTCCCCGCCGGGAAGTTCTCCGCGTTCGAGCAGGTGGCGCTCAGTTACCTCCGGCGTGACACCGCACGCGGGATGCTCATCGAACTGCTCCGCAACCCAGCGGCGACCGGTGGGGAACTGGCGACCACGCTCGACGTGTCACGGCCGACCGTGAGCAAGTACGCCGCGGATTTAGAGGAGAAGGGACTCCTCTCGCGCGACGACGGCTACGCGGTCAGACATCCCGAGACGCTCATCACCCTGCTCGTTCGCTACGCCGACTCGTTCGACGCGAACGCGGAGACGTTCGCGAGCGAGGCGGCCTCCCTGATTTCGTTCGACCCGTAAACCGCCGTCGATGCGAGGCGTAAACTGATTTTCTTCGAGTGCCAACGTGGAGACGATGCAACTCGACCACGCCGCCCGCTCGTTTCGCTACTATCGCAACGCCGTCGAACGACACTGGGACCCCCACGACGTGGACCTCACCGACGACGCGGGAGTCGTCGCCGAGATGGACGACGAGACGTTTTTCGGCCTCCGACAAGCGCTCGCCCGGTTCGGCGCGGGCGAGCAGGCGGTCACGGAAGACCTCGCACCGCTGGCCGTCGTGCTGGAGGGCGTCGAAGACCAGTTGTTTGTCACGACGCAGTTGTACGAGGAGGCAAAACACACGGATTTCTTCGACCGCTACTGGCACGACGTCGTCAACGTCGCGGAAGACGAACGGGGCGAGACGCGGTCGTCACCGACCGAAGACCGCTGGTTCAACGAAGAGTACCTCGACCTGTTCGAACGCAACGAGGCCGCGATGGCCCGACTGTTGGACGAGGACACGCCACAGAACCGGGCGACGGCGTACTGTCACTATCACCTCACTATCGAGGGGATACTCGCACAGACGGGCTACTACGGACTGACTCGCGCGTACGACGAGACGACGTATCCGGAGATTCCCACGCTCCCCGGACTGGTCGCCGGACTGACGAAGATTCGCGGTGACGAGGGGCGTCACGTCGGCTTCGGGATGGCGAAGCTGAAGGAACTCGTGGCGTCGGATGCGGTCGATTTCGAGCACGTGCAGGCGACCATTGGCGAACTCCTGCCGCTCGTGCAGGCGACCATTCCGGAACGCGAGGCGGACGACGTCGGACCGTCACCGAGCGAACTGGTCGCGTACGCGACCGAAAAACACAGCCAGCGGATGGAACAGATTACGACTGGGAACGTCCCCGCTGTCGAAGAGCTGACGAGTATCGACTAGGCGCTGACCTTCCACGTCGTCGATGAAGAGTAACCCCACTTCTCCACGTCCACGTCGAAGTTCCCGTCGGCGATGGCGGTCATGTTCGTCCCGACCTCTTTCGCGGTCAGTCCGAGCTCTTTGCCGATGAGTCGGGACTTGAAGTAGGTCTTCGTCTCTCCGTTCTCGCGCAGGTAGCGAAGGATGCGTTGTTGTTTGTCGGTGAGGGTGGTCGTGCCAGCAGTCGTGGTGCTCATATTACTCCAGAGAACCGACACACCCTTATTGAATTTGGTACGAGCGGTTAACGCAACGCCGTCTTGTGATTTCCCTCTAAATTTGTATGAATTTAATCCCCCCTGTGGGGTGGGTTGGTACGGTTGGTTAACGCGCTCTTTCGTGACAGCGATGGCCCAGAAGCTACTTACGCCGTGGCGGAGTGAGAATTTGATAATGAGCGGTGGTTCCGTAGAGGTTAGTGTCGTCCTCCCAGCGTACAACGAGGAGACGACCATCGAAAACACCGTCGAGACGACTCTCGACACGCTGGAATCGTTTCTCCCACCCGACAGTTTCGAGGTGATTGTGGCAGAAGACGGGTGTGACGACCGAACTCCGGAGATAGCAGACCGGATGGCCGAACGAGATAGTCGCGTCCGCCACTTCCACAGCGACGAGCGTCTGGGACGGGGTGGTGCACTCAATCGCGCGTTCGAGGCCGCAGACGGCGAGACGCTGGTCTACTTCGACACGGACCTGGCGACCGACATGAAACATCTGGAGGAACTCGTCGAGAGCGTCCGCTCCGGCGAGTACGACTTCGCTACCGGGTCGCGGTGGATGCCCGAAAACGTGGCCGACCGCCCGGCGAAGCGAGATTTCGCCAGTCGAGGATTCAACGGTCTGACGCGATTTTTCCTCAGTTCCGACCTGCGCGACCACCAGTGTGGGTTCAAGGCGTTCGACCGCCAGGCGCTGTTCGACGTGCTGGAGGGCGTCGAGGACAACCACTGGTTCTGGGACACCGAGGTGCTCGTGCGTGCCCAGCGCAAGGGCTACCGAATCAAGGAGTTCGCGGTCGACTGGACGCCGAAAGGCGATACGAAAGTTGACCTCGTGCGCGACGTGTTCGGCATGGGCGGCCAGATAGGACGCTGCTGGTGGGAGTTTTCGGTACAGCCACGCATCACCCGCCGGGTGTCCATGGCGGTCGGTGTTCTGCTGACGGTCATGGCCGTCGCGCTGATGAGCCTCTACCTCCCGATGGGCGAAGTGCTCGAACAGATGGGGAGAGCGAATCCGGCACTCGTCGGGGTCGCGGCACTCATCTACGTCCTCTCGTGGCCGGTTCGCGGTGCTCGGTACCGTGACATCCTCGAAGAACTCGGGTTCACCGAGCGTGTCGGCTTCCTCACCGGCGCGATATTCATCAGTCAGACCGGGAACCTCGTGTTCCCTGCTCGCGCCGGTGACGCGGTGCGCGCCTACGTCGTGAAGGCCCGCCGGGGGATTCCGTACCCCTCCGGATTCGCATCGCTCGCCGTAGAACGCGTCTTCGACCTGCTCACCATCACGGTCATGGCTGGCACCGTCCTCCTCGGCCTCACGGTGACGGGGCAGGCCGCAGACATCGTCTCTGCCATCACGGGTGCCGAACAGCGACAGGCCGCGCGCATGGCAGTCTACGTCGCAGCGGGTGTCGGTGGGGCCGCGATTGCGGCAGTCGCGGTCATCGTCGCCAGCGCGCGTTCGGACCGGAACCTCGTTCGGGAAGCCGTAACGAAAGTCAGTTCCGACTCCTACGCCGACCACGTGGCCGGTATCATCGAGCGGTTCACGGGCGACGTGCAGACGGTGGCGAGTGACCGCGACGCTTTCGTTCGCGTCGGTGGAAGTAGTCTCGCCATCTGGACGCTCGACGTGGTGACGGCCATCCTCGTGCTGACGGCGTTCGATGGCGTCTCACTCGACCCCGTGACGCTGATCGCCGTCGGGTTCTTCGCGGTGAGCGTCGGGAACCTCGCGAAGGTGCTCCCGCTCTCGCCCGGTGGCGTCGGCCTGTACGAGGCCGCGTTCACCGTCTTCGTCGCCGGACTGACCCCCGTCACGTGGCCAGTTGCGCTCGGCGCGGCCATCCTGGACCACGCGGTGAAGAACATCGTCACGCTCGTCGGCGGTGTCGGTTCGATGTTCTCGCTCAACGTCTCGCTCACGCAGGCGGTCGAAGAGGGACGCGATGTCTCGGTCGAGTCCAAAGAGGCCGCCTCGCTCGACGACTAGTAGAAATCGGTGACGAAGGGGGCGAGCGCCCCCGCGACTGCGTGTTCTAACGCTTCTTGTCGGTCGATGATACCGTCCGTGAGCGCGCCCGCTGCACCCTGTTTTTTCGCCACGTCGGACTCCCCCAGCACGTCGTCCATCACGGGGCCGAGTTCCTCGCCGTTCCGAATCCGGCGGGCGACCGACTCGGGGAGCAACAGTCGCGGGCCGCTCCCTCGCCCCATCGTCTCCCCGTCGGTCACGGCGGCCCACATGGTCAGGTAGAGTCCGTCCGTGTCGGGGACGTCGGTGACACCGCCTTCGAGTCCGACGCCCAGGTCGCGCCCCGACAGGGCGTGGCGGGCGCGATTCTCCGCACCAGTTATCGTCTCGCGTTCGCCGAACGGTTGCTCTGGGACGCCCGATTCGACCGCGACCGATTCGACCGCGACCGACTCTCGCCGTGTTTCGCGGGCGTCGAGCACCGTCTCGACGGCGGCGACTTTCACCGGATTTCGACTGCCGACACCGACTCGCATGTTCGTCTCCAGTTTCCGACTCGACTTGGAGATTTCTACTCGACGGCCTCCGGATGGAGCGTGGCGGCCATCGTCTCGATACCCGCTATCAGTCGCGGACTCGGCTGGTTGAGCGCGGAATCGTCCAGGACGTGAACCGCTCCGCGCTCTATCGCCGGAATCGACCAGTCACGCTCCAGTACCGTTTCGGGGTCGCTTCGCTCGCCACGGCCACAGACGTGGAGGAAGACGTGTTCCGGTCGAGCGTCTTCGACCGACGCCGAGTCCACCGCCCGCGAGCGCTCGCCCGGCACGAGAAACGGGTATCGACCACCGGCGACGGCCACCGCGTCGGGAACCCAGTTTCCGGCGGCGGTGGGCGGGTCGGACCACTCCTCGCAGTAGACCGTCGGTCTGTCGCATCCCGCGACCAGTCGGCGGACGCGCCGGATTCGGTTGCGGGCGCGCCACGCGAGGTCGTGGCCGGCACGCGCGCGCCCGACCGCCTGCCCGAGCGTGGCGAACGATTCGACGACCTCGTCGAGCGTTCGGGGTTCGACGTGGACGACTCGCCGCCCCCGTTCGCGGAGTTCGTCTCGGACGTCCGCCTGCAGTGGGTCTGCGGTGAGCACGAGGTCGGGGTCGCACGCCTCGACCGCTTCGAAGTCGGGGTTCAGCCACCCGCCGACGCGAGCGGCTTCGACCGAACAGTGGTGCGTGACGCCGACCAGTCCGTCGGTCGCACCGAGCGCTCGAAGGGTCTCGGTCGCACTCGGCGCGAGTGAGACGATACGGTTCTGAGCCATCGAAGAGTGCTCGATGCGGGACGGAGTAAACGTTCCCTTACCGGACGGTAATGCCTCCTTAAACATTTCGCTCGTCTGACGCTGGACGGCTATTTCACGGCGTGTGTGACTGGTTCACGAACACAAACTCCACCGAAAACGAAGCACTTAAGTACTTTTCGCCATAACGGCAGGTTAAGACTAGCTGCGTCCGGGGTTTTCAGGTTGTTCCCTGCCCGGTAGCTCACGCGCTCTCACACTGGAGTGTTCACTATGCCAAATACGTCGATCCGAACGAGAACCGAAGAAACGGAAGTAGAAAAGCACGGAAACGAAGGCCAGAGCTGTCCCGAGTGCAGCGGCAACCTCATCGCGGGGCAGGGCGAGACCATCTGTGAGGACTGTGGTCTCGTCGTCGAGGAGGACAACGTGGACCGCGGGCCGGAGTGGCGCGCGTTCGACGCCAAAGAAAAGAACGAGAAATCCCGCGTCGGCGCGCCGACGACGAACACGATGCACGACAAGGGGCTCTCGACCAACATCGACTGGCGGAACAAGGACGCCTACGGCAACTCGCTGGGGTCGCGCCAGCGCGAGAAGATGCAGCGTCTCCGCAAGTGGAACGAGCGCTTCCGCACCCGCGACTCCAAAGAGCGCAACCTTAAGCAGGCGCTCGGCGAAATCGACCGCATGGCGAGCGCGCTCGGACTGCCGGACAACGTCCGCGAGACGGCCAGCGTCATCTACCGCCGCGCACTGAACGAAGACCTGCTTCCGGGGCGTTCCATCGAGGGTGTCTCGACCGCCTGTGTCTACGCCGCCGCGCGACAGGCCGGCGTGCCGCGCAGTCTGGACGAGATTACCGACGTGAGCCGAGTCGACAAAAGCGAGGTGGCGCGCACCTACCGGTACGTCGTGCGCGAACTCAGCCTCGAAGTCAAGCCCGCCGACCCCGAGAGCTACGTCCCACGGTTCGCGTCCGGCCTCGACCTCTCCGACGAGTCCGAACACCGCGCTCGCGAACTGCTGCGAAACGCGAAAGAACAGGGCGTCCACAGCGGGAAGTCGCCGGTC
Organism: Haladaptatus ordinarius; assembly: GCF_054177595.1. NCBI lineage: Archaea > Methanobacteriati > Methanobacteriota > Halobacteria > Halobacteriales > Haladaptataceae > Haladaptatus > Haladaptatus ordinarius. Next base: position 131,563 of record NZ_JBPEHH010000001.1, read on the forward strand.
GGGCTGGCGGCCGCCGCCGTCTACGCCGCCGCGCTCCTGACGAACGAGAAGACGACCCAGGCGGAAGTGAGTGAGGTTGCAGACATCAGCGAGGTCACCATCCGCAACCGCTACCACGAACTGCTCGAAGCCGAGGAAGGCACTGTCGCGCTGTAATTTTTTCCCGACGCGTTTGAAAAGAGGTTTTTGCGGTGCGCCGATACGTCTACACAGCAACTGCAATGGAGACCGAGCACGAGATAAACGTCGGCGACGCGCGCACGAGTTCGCTCCCGGACGATTCTATCGACCTCGTCGTCACCTCGCCGCCGTATCCGATGATAGAGATGTGGGACGACCTGTTCGCCAGGTCGAACCCCGACATCGAGTCGGCGCTGGCGCGAGGGGACGGCGACGCCGCGTTCGAGTCGATGCACGAGGAACTCGCGCCCGTCTGGAAAGAGATCGCCCGCGTCCTGAAACCCGGTGGGATAGCGGTGGTGAACGTCGGCGACGCGACGCGCAAAGTCGATGGCACCTTTCAGTTGTTCCCGAATCACGCGAGGGTCGTCGAGGAACTGCGGAACTGTGGTCTGTGCTCGCTCCCGGACATCCTCTGGCGCAAGCCTTCGAACCGCTTGACGAAGTTCATGGGGTCGGGAATGCTCCCGCCGAACGCCTACGCCGCGCTCGAACACGAGTACTTGCTCGTCTTTCGAAACGGTGACCCTCGTGAACTCGAACCGGGTTCGAATCGGCGCTACGAGTCGGCGTACTTCTGGGAGGAACGCAACGACTGGTTTTCGGACCTCTGGGAGGAGGTCCGCGGCGAGATACAGGAACTCGACCACGGCGACCTGCGCGAGCGGTCTGCGGCGTTCCCGTTCGAACTCCCTTACCGACTCATCTCGATGTTCTCGGTCTACGGCGACACCGTCCTCGACCCCTTCTGGGGGACGGGAACGACCTCGCTCGCGGCGATGGTCGCGGGACGAAACTCGGTGGGGTACGAACTCGAAGCCGAGTTCACGACCGTCTTCGAGGAGCGAATCGAGTCGGTTCCCGAACTCTCGCGTGACGTCGTTGGCAAGCGACTCGACGACCACCGCGAGTTCGTCCACGAACACGACGGAGCGCTGGCGTACGACGCCAACCACTACGAGTTCCCCGTCAAGACGGCACAGGAGCGTGACATTCGATTCTACGAAGTGGTCGACGTTTCCCGCGACGGGAATCGATTCTTCGCCACACACGAACCGTACGCCGAGTGACGGGTCGCTCTGGGCCCGGCTCGCGAGCATCTCCCGGAGACCGTCGTCCGAGTAGCCTTTTGGTCCGGCGGTCCGACCATCCGTCATGGAGTTCGACTCGTTCGTTCTCGCGGCGAGCGCGACGGCCCTCACACGAGAACCTCGTGCCCGCGACCACGCCGACGTCGTGGAGTTTCGCATGGATTTGGCGGACGACCCGCTCGACGCGCTTTCTACCTACGGCGGGAAGCTACCGATTCTCGCCACGAATCGAGCGTCGTGGGAAGGTGGCGAGGCACACGGCGACGACGAACGACTGGACGTCCTCGCCGCCGCCGCCGAGTACGACGCGGTCGCTGCGGTCGACGTCGAACTGGAGAGTCTGCTCACGGAACGGGGGGCGAGCGTGTCGGCCCACGCCCGCGAGAACGACACTGCGGTCGTCGCCTCGATACACGACTTCGAGGCGACGCCCGACCGAGAGGAGATGCGCGAACTGCTGGTAGACGCCACCGACCACGCCGACGTTGGGAAACTCGCCGTCACCGCAGAGACCCGCAGCGACGTCCTCGATTTGCTCGCGGTCACCGACACCCTCACCGAGCGTGGCCGACGCGTGGCGACCATGGCGATGGGCGAGGTCGGTAGACACTCCCGAGCGGTCGCGCCGCTCTACGGGTCGAAAATCGGCTACGCGCCGCTGGATTCGGCGGATGCGACCGCACCGGGGCAGTACGAGTTGGCGACGCTCTCGCGACTCGTTCGAGAACTGCGGGGGTGACGGAGAGCGGAAATCGGTTCCCAGCGACGACGTAGCTCGTGTTCCCGCCGGGTCGTCGAGGGAACGGCGTTCACGCTTCGCAGTCCGGTACGAAACGGAAAAAACGGTGCATCTGGGCGTACTGAAAGCAATCCGACTCGATTTCCCCTCCGGAACGAACCCCGTTAAAAAGCGTATCGGAAGAGTTTAACGGGACCCACCAACAATCCACGCATAGTGACGCGGAATCAAAAGCGCCCGTGGCTGGCGGCCCTGTTCGCCCTCGTCTACCCCGGTCTGGGGCACGCGTACCTCCGCCAGTGGCTTCGCGCGCTTCTCTGGTTCGCCTTCGCTATGGCGACGGCGATGGTGTTCATCCCAGAGAGCACGTTCCAGGGCCTCGAAACCGGCGGCTGGTCGGCCTACGTACAGGCCACGCAGAACCTGCCCATGAGCGTCGTCCTTCCGATTCTCGTCGTTCAGGCGTGTAACATCATCGACGCCTACTGGACTGCCCTGCGCGGCAATCGAGCAGCCGCGACTGGGGGGGACGGAGGGCAGCGCTGTCCGAACTGCGGTCGAGAAGTGGACGAAGAAATCGACTTCTGCCAGTGGTGTACCACGCCGCTCGACCACGACGCGCCCACGCAGTGAGACCGACCGTCTTCTATTACCATGCGGTGACTCGGCGTCGATTAACGCCGTAGTCCCATCTCGTCACTGTTCGATGATGCTCTCCTCGACGCGTTCGCCGAAGTGACGAGCGCCGCCTTCGAAGAAGAGTTTCACCTCGTCGCCGACTTCGAGGTCGGTCACCGCTTTGCGCCCGTCGCGCGTGGCGACCTTGATAGTCTCCGCGTTCTGCAGCAGCGTCTCCACCCGGTCGCCGTCCGGGGTCTCGACCTCGACGCGGAACATCGGGCGCTTTTCTATCTTCACCCGGCCGACGACCGCCTCGCGGGTGTTGCCGTCGGTATCGACGACCTGTACCTCGTCACCGCTCTGGAGTTCGGCGAGGTACTTCGTCCCGCCGTTGGGCGTCCGAACGTAGGCGTGAACCGCGCCCGCGTTCACCCGGAACGGGCGGGAAGCGACGTAGGGCGATTCGGCGGTCTCGGCGTGGACGAAAAAGAGGCCGCGCGACATCGACCCGACGAGCATCCCTTCGTCGTGGTCTAGCAACGACCCGGAGTCGACGCAGACGCGGTCGGCGCTCCCCGTCTGCTCGATGGTGCGCACCTCGCCCCACTCGAGGTCGAGCGTCTCGCGTTCGGCGGCGTCGCGAACGCCGACCGTCGCACGAATCTCGTCGGGGTCGTCGGTGTCCAGTAACACCGCATCTGCGCCGATTTCCAGCGTCTCGAACGCGGTTCGGGCTTCGTCCGCGTTCGTGACGCCAGCGACCAGCTCCGTCTCCTCGCCGATTCGCGCGATGAGGTTCTCCAGCGGGATGATAGTCCAGTCCTCGCCGACGACGATGGTGTAGTCCGCTTCCTGTGCTGCCGCCTCGGCGAACGCTTCGTACGACTCGCCGAGGATTCGGACGTAGGCTCCCTCTGCCGAGTCCTCGCGGCGAAGCGTCGAGAGGTCCGCAGAACCAGAGAAGTCCGTCGGGAGGTCGACCGTTCCATCACCTTCACCGTCCTTGCCGACGATTCGCGCGTCGGCTTCGGGCCGGTCGTCCTCTTCGGCGTCCAGGACGTGTACGTCACCGTCGGAGCGGAACGCTGCGACGTTGACCTCGCCGAGTTCGCAGACGCGCTCGACGTCGCGTTCGTCGACGAGCACCCAGTCGACGCCTGCTTCCAGTCCCGCCGTGATTCGTCTGCGCCGGTCGTCCCAGTCGCCGACTTCGGAGTCAGCTTTCAACCACACGGAGCGTGTCATATATTCACGGTCGAATCGGGATGGCTTCAACGTGGCGGATACGGCGACGCCTTCGAGGTGTCTTCAGTCAGAGTGTGGAACCGTAACCGAGGCGGGCGTCCTCAGACTTCCACGACGAGTCCGGCGTTTTTCATCGCGTCCTCGACGGAGAGGTCGTCGTGAACGACGCCGGCCACGGCCCGTGCGATGGCTTCCGGGTCGTCGTGCTGGAAGACAGATCGCCCGATGGAGACGCCCGCCCCACCGGCGTCCATCGCGCCGCGAACCGCTTCGAGCGTCGCCCGGTCGCCCTCCGGTTTGCCACCCGCGATGATGACGGGGAGGCGCGTCGATTCCACGACGTGTTCGAAGCTCTTGGCGTCGCCACTGTAGGCCGTCTTCACCACGTCGGCACCGACCTCCTCTGCGAGTCGAACTGCGTGACCGAGGCTCTCCGCGTCGTGTTCGTCAACCCCAGGCCCGCGGGCGTAGGACATCGCGAGAACGGGGATACCGAAGCGGTCTGCCTCCGAACACACCTGCGCGAGGTCCGTTATCTGCTTCGGTTCGTACTCGCTGCCGACGTTGATGTGAAACGAGACGGCGTCGGCACCGGCGCGGATGGCGTCTTCGACGGTTCCGGTCGTTCGTTTGTCGTTGGCGTCCGGGCCGATGGTCGTGGAGGCGTTCAGGTGAACGACGTACCCCGCGCCGTTCTTGTTCGAGTGGACGCGGGACGCGATACCCTTCTGCGTGAGGACGGCGTCTGCACCCCCCCGGGTGACGGCGTCGATGGTCGCTTCGATGTTCTTCAGTCCACGTACTGCTCCGAGCGTAATTCCGTGGTCCATCGGGACGACGACGTACCGTCCGTCGCGCCCGATGCGGTCGAGTCGTGCCGCAGTTCCTGTGTTCATAGTATGTGAATGTGTAGCAAGCGAGTTTCAAATCTGTTCCGATTCCAGTACTTCGTCTCTCCCTTCGCACGCCCCCAATTTGAGTTCCGCGGCTTTCGATTCGAGGCGGTCGGCGACGTTCTCGCCCGACGAGACTATGTCCACGAGGGCGCTACCGACGACGACGCCGTCAGCCCCCGCAGACACTATCTCTCGGGCGTGGTCGCCCTCGCTCACGCCGAAGCCGACCGCCTTCGGCAGGTCGCTATCGGCGAGGCGGGCGAGACTCTCGTGGGTCGCGGTACTCACGTCGGCCTGCGCACCCGTCGTCCCCAGTCGGGCTTGCACGTAGACGAACCCCGACGCCTGCGACAGGATTGTCGCCTCGCGCTCGTCCGTGGTCGTCGGGGCGACGATGAACACGAGCTCGAGTCCGTGCCGGTCACAGGCGTCCCTGAGAGGACCGCTCTCCTCGACGGGAAGGTCGGGAACGATGAGTCCAGCGACGCCGGCGTCCGCCGCCGCCTCCACGAACGGTTCGACGCCCTCCTCGCTTCCGTACTGATAGACGAGGTTGTAGTAGGTCATACAGACGATGGGCACGTCCACCTCGAGGTCGGCGACGAGTTCGAGATAGCGGTCGGGCGTCATCCCGGCGTCGAGCGCGCGCTGGATGGCGTTCTGGATGGTCGGTCCGTCGGCGATTGGTTCCGAAAAAGGGAGACCGAGTTCGACGACGTCCGCCCCGCCGCGCGCCAGTGCCCGGACGTGCGATTTCGTCGCCTCCGGGTTCGGGTCGCCCGCCACCAGGTACGGAATCAGGGCCGGGTCGTCGGCGAACGCCGCTTCCAACGTCATTCGAAGACCCCCATCTCGGGTGCACCCTCGATGTCGCGTCGCTCGCTCTCCTCGACGACCGTATCGAGGTCCTTGTCCCCCCGACCGGAGACGGTGACGACGACGAGGTCGCCCAGCTCTTCGGCGTCCTCTAGATACGCCAGCGCGTGACTCGATTCGAGTGCCGGGATGATTCCCTCCAGTTTCGAGAGGCGGTGGAACGCTTCGAGGGCGGCGTCGTCGCCGACGCTCACCGGCGTCACCCGCCCCGTCTCGACGAGGTGGGAGAGTTCCGGTCCGACACCGGAGTAGTCGAGTCCGGCGCTCACGCTGTGGGATTCGAGAATCTGTCCGTCGCGGCTCTGGAGCAGTTTTGTGCGGGCACCGTGGAGGACGCCGTCTTCTCCCGTCGAGAGCGAAGCCGAGTGGGGAGCGACGCCGTCGGCCTCGTCGATGGTCAGCCCGGACCCGCCCGACTCCACGGCGTAGAGGGCGACGTCTTCGTCGTCTTCTCGCGGGGCGTGCCCGCTCGAGTGGTCCGTGGAACTTCCATCCGCGCTACCGACGAAGTGGTAGAACGAGCCCATCGTGTTCGACCCGCCCCCGGCGCAGGCGACCACGCTGTCCGGCAGTCTTTCCGCCTGCGCTCGAATCTGCTCGCGGGCTTCCTCGCTGATGACCGCCTGGAAGTCTCGCACCATCCGGGGGAAGGGATGTGGGCCGACGACGCTCCCGATGACGTAGTGGGTGTCTTCGACGTTGGACGCCCAATCGCGCATCGTCTCGTTGATGGCCTCTTTCAGCGTCCCGGACCCGACGTCGACGGGATTCACCTCGGCGTCGTGGATGCGCATCCGGAAGACGTTCGGCCGCTGACGGTTGATGTCGGTGCGGCCCATGTACACCTCGCAGTCGACGTCGAGATAGGCGGCGGCCATCGCCGTGGCGGTGCCGTGTTGCCCTGCACCGGTTTCGGCGACGATTCGCTCTTTGCCCATGTACTTCGCCAGCAAGACCTGCCCGAGTGCGTTGTTCAGTTTGTGTGCGCCGCCGTGGAGCAAGTCCTCGCGTTTGAGGTATATTTCGCGGTCGTATCTATCGCTCAGTGCGTCGGCGCGCTGGAGTGGGGTCGGCCTCCCGCCGAAATCCCGCAGACGGCGGCGGAACTCGTCCATGAACCCGTCCTCGTTGTCGCGGACGTAGCGTTCGTAGGCAGACTCCAGTTCCTCGATGGCGGGCATCAGCACCTCGGGGACGTACTGGCCGCCGTACTCGCCGAACTTGGTCGCAGACCGCCTCTCGCCCGCTGGTTCACCCTCGCTCATGCTTCGACCAACCTCCGAGTGTTCTCGGTCACGTCCCCGTCCATTATCGCACTCCCGACGAGCAGGCCGTCTGCCCCTGCTTCTCGCATTCGACGAGCGTCGTCGGGAGTCGTGATTCCACTCTCCGCGATTAGCGTCACGTCGTCGGGGACGGCGGGGGCCACCGACTCGAAGGTGGCGAGAGTAACGTCGAGGTTCGTCAGGTCGCGGTTGTTCACGCCGACGATGTCTGCGCCGGCGTCTATGGCGTCGGCCAGTTCCTCGCGGGTGTGGACCTCCACGAGTGTCTGAAATCCCCGGTCGCGGGCGGCGGCGAGCAGTCCGTCGAGGTCGTCGACGAAACGGGCGATGAGGAGGACGACGTCCGCTCTCACTGCGTCCAGTTGCGCCTCGCAGAGAACGAAATCCTTGCGAAGGACCGGCACGTTCACTGCCGCTCGAACCCGACGGAGATTTTCGGGTGAGCCACCGAAGTGCGCCGGTTCGGTGAGCACCGACAGTGCGGCCGCCCCGCCGGCGACCATCGCTCGGGCCAGTTCGACCGGGTCGTCGGTTCGTTCCCCATCCGTCGTCGGACTGGTCGGTTTCACTTCTGCGACGAGGGGCACCTGCTCGTTTTCCTCCGCGCTCACGAGCGCGTCCGGAAGCGAGCGCACCGAACGTGCGTCCATGGAGACGCGCTCGGTGCGCGCGCCGTGTCCGCCCGGCGTATCGCGTTCTCGTGCGGCGCGAAGGATGGACTCGACCGCAGGTGCGAGTTCGCCTTCTGCGTTCATTACTGTACATTGACGGACTAGATTGTACATAAGACTTGCGTCCGGGTGACGAATCTTGAAGTTTCCGAGGGTCGTCTTGCTCGACATGGACGAGAGTGCTGGAATTTACGCGCAGGAATCGGCCTATCTCGACCGATTCGTACAGATAGGAGTCGCCAGCGGGCGCGTGCTTCGCGTGGCGTTCCCTCACGACGACGACGAGGACGCCGAGGAGAGCCACGCCGTGCTAGACCGAATCTTCGCGTATCTAGAGGGGGTAGAAGACGATTTCGAGGACGTGCAGGTCGCGTTGACGCTCCCGACCGACCAGCAGGGCGTCCTCGAATCGGTACGCAAGATACCCTACGGCGAACAGGTGAACGTCGAGACGCTGACCCGGATGACGTCCGGTCTCGACCACACGGAGGACGCGGACCTGCAACTCGCCCGGACTGCGCTGGACGCGAACCCGGCACCCATACTGATTCCCGACCATCGAGTGCGCGACGGGCCGAGTGCCGCGCCGCCGGAGACAGAACAGAAGTTGCGGTCGCTGGAAGGGCTGTAACCGGCTCTTCGAACGGCCTCACGTCCCGTTCGGCACGGCGGTTCGTCGGGCGAGCATGGTTTCGCTTTCGGGGACGGGCCGCCGGCGACGACCAGCGGGATGGATGACTTTTTGACGTTTGCGAGCGAATCGCTAGCCATGTACGTCCGGGATGCCAAAAACAGAGAGGAGGTCTGGTTGCTCGACAATATCGAGGCGATGGGACTGGACGAGACCGCCTTCCGGTCCCGGGACTACGTCGTCGCCATCGACGAGACGTCGGGCGAGAAGGCCGGATTCGGTCGGATTCGCATCCACAAACCCGACGACGCCCCCGACATCTGCGAGTTGACGAGCATCGGCGTCGTCCCCGAGTGGCGCGAACAGGGTGTCGGCGCGCACGTCATCGAGCGCCTCATCGACAAGGCGGGCGACGACGGGTTCGAGCGAGTGTACGCTCTCGTCGGCGTGCCCGATTACCTCGCGCAGTTCGGCTTCGAGGCCATCGACGTCGGCGACCTCCCGCCGAAACTCCGCGACCGCCTCGACACGAAGCGCGAGCAAACCGAACCCGACGCCGTGCCGATGATTCTCGCCGTCGGAGAGTTCGAGATGCCCGACCGGTTACGCGAACGGTTCAAAGACGCCCGGCCTCGTGAGACCGAATCCACGAATACCGACGACACCGACGAAATGGCCGAGGAGTTCGGCATCGACCCCGACAGTGCGACGTACAAGTACGACACGGGCCGGTGACCGCCATCGAGCGGTACGGAGACGTGATTTGCGATAACTCGCGAAGGGCGTTGGGACCCGAGCGACCTCCGGAACCGCTCTCCCAGCGTGTTCGTTTCAGAAGCGTGTTTTCTGTGACGCTGACGAACGGTTACCGTGTCATCCGTTCTCAATAGTTTTATGCCGATGGGGTGTTTCGATTCGTAATGATGATGTCGAAAACTGAGCGGGAGCAGATTGGTGATCTTCCTCCGAGCGCGAAACTCGTCTTCAAAGTACTCGAATACAAAGGAGCACTCACCCAGAAACAGATCGTCGACGAGTCGATGCTCTCGGCGCGGACGGTCCGGTACGCACTCGAACGACTCGAAGAAATCGGGGTGGTAGAAGAGGACATCTATTTCGCCGACGCCCGCCAGAATCTCTACGAAATCGCCGTTCAGACCGACGTCGATGCCGACCAGAGTGCGGACGCCCAGTGTGCAGAATAGCTGCAATCTCGGTGACACACGCGGCTCCTGATTTTCTATTATATTTCGACACTGCTCGACCTGTTGCGGTCGTCACCCCGCCGTTAGGCCGTGACGACCGTTATCTGTCGTTCTCGGTCGATGGCGCGCTCTAACTCTTCCGCGATGGCGCTGCCCCGCGAGACCTGGATGTCGCCGCCGCGCCCGACCGTCGCGGTAAAGAGGTACTCGCCGTCGGCTTGCACCTCCACCGTCTCTCCGGCGTGGCCGTCCAGCGGGATGACGACGTGGCGAGACGTGATTTCGGGGACGACGACGTCGCCGCGCGGTGTCGCCTTCGTCCCGCCGCCGCCGACCGAGGAGGGTTTCTCGTCGTGCGTTCGCACGTCGATGTCGATGCCGAGACGGTTCTCGATGTCGTCGATTCGCCCGCCGCCTTTGCCGATGACGTAGGAGATGTCGCTCTCGTCCACGTAGACGACGGCCTTGTTCTGGCCGTGGAGGTCCACGTCGACGTGACCGCGTGAGACCGACTGAATCTCGCGCTCTATCTCTTGTTTGGCGAGGCGGGAGACGCCGGTTTCGTCGCGGTCGTCCTCCTGGAGCGGGACCGTGACGACCTGCCGGTTGAAGGTGTAGATTTCGTACTCCGGCGTGCCGGTCTCGAACTCCTCGACGAGGATGACCGGCCGTGCGAGGTCCTCTTCGGTCATCCCTGCCGGCACCTTGACCTCCGTTCGGACGTCGTACACTTTCTCTATCTGGCCGGCTTCGATGTAGACGACGGTGTCCACGATTTGCGGAATCATGCCCAGTTCGACACGCCCGATGAGACGCTGGAGGGCGTCGATGGGTCGCGTGGCGTGAACGACGCCGACCATGCCGACGCCCGCGAGGCGCATGTCGGCGAACACCTCGAAGTCGTCGGTCTTGCGCACCTCGTCGTAGATGGTGTAGTCGGGACGAACCATCAAGAGGGAGTCGGCGGTCTTCTCCATCTCCCCGGCCAGGGCGGTGTACTGTGTGACCTCCGGCCCGACCTGCAAGTCGCGGGGTTTTTCCATCGTCTTCACCGCGAAATCGTTGTTCGCCAAAAACTCCGCGACGGCCTGTGCGAACGTCGATTTTCCGGCTCCTGGTGCACCCGAGATGAGAACGCCGCGCTGGCGTTCGAGCAGTCGACTTTTGAGTTCGTCGGAGTGCTCGTAATCCTCCATGTCCGTCTTGACGATGGGGCGGACGGCGGTAATCTCCCACGCGTCGGCGAAGGGCGGTTCCGCGATGGCGATACGGTAGTCGCGGAACTGCACGATGGTCATCCCCGGTTCGTCGATTTCGATGAACCCCTCGTTGCTCTGTTTCGCACTCTGGATGATCTCCTGGGCGTACTCTTTGAGCTGGGCGTCGGTCGACGGGTCGTCACGAATCTCCTGATAGTGCATCTCGCCGACCTCGCCTCGTTTCGCCATCGGCGGAACGCCCGCGCGGAGGTGGACGCTCATCGTCTGTTCGTCGAAGAAATCCTCGATGCTCAATCGTCCGACGTCGGGCGTCTTCGGTGCGATGTACTCCACGTCCAGGCCCTTCGCCTGTGCGACCTCGCTCTGCACGAGGTCGCTGGTGACGAAGGTAGCGTCGTGTTCGTCCGCGAGTTCGCGGATGAGGGCGTCGATTTCGCCGCGATGGGCGTACCCCTGCTCTTCGGGTTTGGGTCGCATCCCCACGTATTCGAGGTCGATGTCACCCGCGTCGGCGAAATCCGCGAGTCGCTGGAGCTCAGACAGCCCGTTCCACCCGCTCTCTTCGCCTCTGTTCGCTTGCGATTCGAGTTCACTGACGACGGCCTCGGGGATGAGTATTGTCGCCCCGGCAAAGTCGCCGTCATCGACTTTCTGCGAGATGCGCCCGTCGACGACGGCGCTCGTGTCCGGCACTACGTTCATGCGTGCTGATTCGGACGGTAGCCTGATAAGGGTTTCAGCGTCGGGGTCACGTTTTTGAGGCTCGGTATCGTATGCCATTCGATGCGACACGCCCATCTGGTACTCACCGTCGACGCCGACACCCGCGACCGAATCGAGGCCGACTGTGCGGACGAAACGATAGACGAGTGGGTGGTCGACGCCATCGAGCGGAAACTCGACCGACGCGGGGACTACGAGTTCGTCGACGACTGTTCGATATAGCATAGACCTTGCATTCTCAAGCGAGGTGGTTAGGCACCTCGTTCGATAACTCGTAGATAATGGTTTCCCCGGAGTCAGACACACTCGATACGGCGTTCAGCATCTTATCGAACCCGCACCGTCGGAGGCTTCTTTCGCACCTGGCCGACTCGTCAGACACCGCCACGACGGTCGAGGAACTCGCAGGACTGTTCGACGACCACGCCACCGAACTCCGTCTCAGGCACGTCCATCTCCCACTCCTCGACGCGACGAGCGCCGTCGATTACGACGACAGAACCGAAACCGTCCGCTATCGCGAGTCATCCCTCGTCGAGGAACTGCTAACACACTGTTCCGAAGACCAACGGGCGGCACAGTCCTGACGGCGGCGGCAAAGACGAACTGTCGAGACGCGAGCGACGAGTCGACGGCAGCGGTCGTCCGCTGGCGAGTGCGGAGAATTAAGCCACTGGGCGGATAGGGGGGTCGCATGGACGAACTGGTCGAAACGACCCGCGACCTCGTGTCGATTTCGAGTCACGAGGACGAGACGGCGGCGGGCGACTACATCGAAGACTGGATTCGAACGGAAACCGACGCCGACGTGACTCGCGACGGCGTCGGAAACGTCGTCGCTCGGAGAGCGGCCGATTCCCAGACACAGTCTGGGGGCGTCGGTCGCCGGGGGTCGGGGGCCTCGCTCGCACTGGTCGGCCACCACGACGTGGTGCCACCGGACGACTCGCAGGTCGAAGACGGCGAGTACGTCGTCGAAGAGCGCGACGGGCGACTCTACGGCAGGGGTACGGCGGACATGAAAGGCTCCGTCGTCGCGTCGATGCTCGCCTTTCGGGACGCGAACCCGACCGGCGAACTCGTCTTCGCCAGTTTCGTGGGCGAGGAGGTCGGTGGCACGGGCGCACGTCACGCCATCGGACACGGCTTCTCGCCGGACTACGCCATCGTCGCCGAAGGGTCGACGAACTACTCGAAACGGGACGTCACCGATGTCGTCGTCGCCCACCGGGGCAGGCGCGCGAGTACCATCACCGCACGCGGGACCGCGGCCCACGCCAGCGAACCGGAGGCCGGAGAGAACGCCATCTACCGGGCCTGCGACGCTGTCGACGTCGTGCGCGACTGTACGGTTCCGACGGTCTCCGTGCTCGGTCACGACCTCTCGGGAAGCGTCGTCGTCACCGAAATCGACGGTGGAAACGCGTGGAACGTCATCCCCGACAGCTGTGGCGTGACGGTAGACGAACGCACCGTCCCCGGCGAACGCGCCGACCTCGGGGCCGTCGAGGACATCGAGGGCGTCGAGTGGACGGTCGAGCAGGATTTGCCGCCCATGGAGTGCGACGACGCCGAGTTCGCCGAGACGGTGCTCGCAGCGGCCCACGACGCACAGCACGGTGAGCCCGAACACGTAACGAAGCCCCACGCGACCGACGCCGGGTGGCTCTCGCAGGCCGGAACCACGTGTGTCGTCTGCGGAGCGTCGGAACCCGGCGAGGCACACACGAAAGACGAGAGCGTCAGCGTCGACGTGCTGGAGCGCTGTTATCGAATCTATCGGAACGTCGCCGAGCGTCTGTAACGCGGCCGTCGAAAAAACCGCCGTCGGAGCGTTGGAGGCGTTTCGTTCCGAAACCCATTCATTGATGGTCGATGACACCAAACACGGACCAATGGCAACCGAAGCCGCCACAGAGAACGCCACGTACGAGGAGTTCCTCCAGAAGGTAAAGCGAATCTCGAACGTACAGAGTTCGGCGATGCTCTTGGGCTGGGATCAGGAAGTGATGATGCCGGAAGGGGGGACGCCCGCCCGATCACAACAGCGTTCTGCCCTGTCGGCAATCGCCCACGAACTGCTCACCGACGACGAGATGGGTGACCTCTTAGACGACCTCGAAGCACAGGAGTTGACCGACGAACAGGCCGCCGTCGTCCGCGAGGTGCGCCGCGAGTACGAGCGAGCGACTCGCGTCCCCGGGGAACTGGTCGAAGAGATTTCGCGAACCACGTCCGAAGCACTGCCGAAGTGGAAGGAGGCGAAAGCCGAAGACGACTTCTCTATCTTCGCGCCGATACTGGAGAAACTCGTCGAACAGAAACGCGAATACGCCGAACACATCGACCCCGACAAAGACCCCTACGAGGTGCTGTTCGAGGAGTACGAGCCCTACCTCGGTATCGAGACGGCGTCGGAGACGTTGGCGCGACTCCGCGACGAACTCGTGCCCCTCATCGACGCGATTCGAGAGAGCGACGTCGAACTCGCCACGCCGTTCGAGGGAACCTACGACACCGAAACGCAAGAAGAGCTCTCACGCGACGTGCTGGACACGCTGGGGTACGACTGGAATCGCGGCCGTCTCGACACGGCACCGCACCCCTTCTCCAGCGGGACGACGTTCGACGCGCGGGTGACGACGCGCTTCGACGAGGAAGACCCGCTCGGCGCGCTGATGAGCACCATCCACGAGTTCGGCCACGCGACCTACACGCAGGGACTGCCGGACGAACACTACGGAACGCCGCTCGGCCAGTCCCGCGACCTGACCGCCCACGAATCGCAGTCCCGCATCTGGGAGAACCACGTCGGGCGGTCGCGCGCCTTCTGGGAGCGGTTCCTCCCCGTCGTCGAGGAACGATTCCCGGACGTCCAAGACGCCACCGTCGAAGACGTGTACGAGGCCGTAAACCGCGTGTACGAGGACAATCTCATCCGCGTTGAGGCCGACGAGTTGACCTACCACATGCACATCGTGGTGCGGTTCGAAATCGAGAAGGCGCTCATCCGTGGCGAACTCGACGTCGAAGATGTCCCCGAACGCTGGAACGACAAGTACGAAGAGTACCTCGGTATTCGCCCCGACACCGACGCCGAGGGCTGTCTACAGGACATCCACTGGAGCCACGGGAGCTTCGGCTACTTCCCGACGTACTCGCTCGGCAGCGTCCTCGCGGCACAGCTCTACGACAGTGCCGAAGAGGAGATTCCGGACATAGAAGAGCAGATTCGAGCGGGCGAGTTCGAGGACTTCCACGACTGGCTCACTACGAACGTCCACCAGCACGGCAGTCTGTACACCACCGACGAACTCATCGAGCAGGCGACCGGCGAGTCGTTCACGGCGGATTACTTCCTCGACTACGTGAACGAGAAGTACGGCGCGCTGTACGACCTGGAGTAACGGGGTATCTCCCGTTCGCGTTTTCGTGATTTTCTTCGAAGGGTCGTGGAACCGAACTCGATAGCCGAGCGTCGTCTGTACATCCCAGAAGGTACAGACCGGTCCACAGGAAGATATACGCACGCACGTCGGTCCCGAAGAACGACACAGCAACCGAACCTCACCGCGTCTGTCGGAGCAGCGCTTGGATGTTGGCAGTGGAGAAAAACGACGTCGGCCTGTCCATGTGCACGCCAATCTCGCCCGACATCGCCCTGAGTCCGGCGGTCTGTACCGATTCCGGGAACGAGTACGCCCGTCGAACCCAGTGGCCCAGACGAATCTCGTTTTTCAACTCTTTTCGCCACGCACGTTCGTAGTCGGCAAGCGTTCCCGGGTCGTCGGGGTCGACGGTGCGAACCGCGTGGTCTGCCGAGGTCATCCCGTAGAGGATACCGCCGCCGGTGAAGGGTTTCGTCTGGGCGGCCGCGTCGCCGATGAGAAATCCGCGGTGGGCCGTGACGCTCGCCGGCGGACCGATGGGGATGATTCCGGCGCAGAAGTGGTCCGTCTCCACGTCGTACTCGGCGGTGAAACGGTCGAACAGGTCGCGGGCGCTCTCGCCAGGTGGGGCGGCCAGTCCGTACTCCACGCCCGCCGCACCGCGGGGAATCCGCCACGCGAAGAATCTCGGCGCGGTGAGATGGACGTCGACGAAGTTCCCGCTGTGGGCGTCGGGTGCGAACCCGAGGACACCCTGTAGCTTCTCGCCGGGTTCCGGCAGTCCGAGTTCGCGCCGGACGCGAGAGACCGGCCCGTCACATCCGACGACCATCTTCCCCCGGTACGTCTCCGTTCCGTCCGGAGTGGTCGCCGTCACGTCCACGTAGTCGCCGTGTTCGGCGACGTCCGTTACGCTGTGGTTTTCCCGCACGTCCGCACCCGCGTCGCGGGCGGCGTTCGCGAGCGTCCTGTCGAGACCGACGCGGTCGATGACGTTCGAAACGACGGTGTCCTTGTAGAAGGGATGTTCCCGAGAGTCGGGGCCGCCGACGTGGAAGCGCGCGCCGTAGATTTCGTTCTGGAGGAGGTGGTCGCGTGCGCCGTCGGGGGTAAACGACCAGATGTCAGTGCTCACGTGGCCAGAACACGCGAGCGGCGTCCCCACCCGTCCCCGTTCGAGAACGAGCACGTCGTAATCCGAATCAGCGGCCTGTCGGGCGAACCGCGACCCGGCAGGGCCTGCGCCGACAACCACGAAATCGTGCATTGTGACCGCTTACTGGTTCATAGGTCAAATACCTTCTTTCTCGTTTCAGAAAGTGAAGTCGCGACGAGCAGGGGTCGTTCGGACGAGAGACTGTGCGCCTATCGTGCCGACGGCGGCCGCTCCCCGGTTCCGAGTTGCCGCCGCCGGAGGTAGTGAACCAGCGCCGACAGCGCGAACGCGGCGACGATGAGCACGCCCCATATCTCGTCGGGAATCGCGGTAAATGGAGGAATACCGAGGAAATCCGCGAGGACGAGAACCGCGCTCGCGATGGCGAGTCCGAGGTAGTACCGAATCCACGGGAACTCGTCTTGCGGGCGCAGGTAGCCCTCCAGTTGTGCGGCGTTCTCCGACAGTTCGACGACGCCTCTGCTCTGGTTGTAATCTACGATTCCCGCGTCCGCGAGTTTCGGAAGATGCGTCTGATAGAGTGAGGTGTACACCGACTTCCGCTCGTTCGCGGAGAGTCCTTCCACCGTCGTATCGTGCTCCCACGCCGCCACCTGCTCTGCGAGTTCGCTCAACTCGACTGGGCGGCCCTGCTGCTTGAGGTAGTGGAGCGTGTATCGTCGTCGCCGATTTTTCAGAACGTCGAAGATGAGGTCTTCGGACAGTTCTTGTGGGGTTCCGTCAGTCGAACTCATACCACTCGTGGCCCGCAATCCGTTGTTGTACCGATGCACCGCCACCCTGGACGTAACACGAGTGCGAGATTACTGCGGACGGCACTTTGTTATCCAGTGCTTAGCTAATAGTAATTTTCAAATTATTTATGTGACGGCGATTTAAGCGGGCGATTCCTGGGGGTAACCCCGCCATTCTTTCGACGGAAATGCCACTCAGTCGTCAGTCGGTGCCGGTGCGGGTCTGTCGGCACGCGGGCCGTCGAGGTCGATGTCGGGAAGCTTATCCCGGAGGTAGCGTCCGGTGTACGAGTCCTCCGTTCGAGCGATTTCCTCGGGTGTTCCGCGGGCGACAATTTCGCCGCCGTGTTCGCCCCCTTCCGGACCGAGGTCGATGACGTGGTCTGCGTTCTTCACCAGGTCGAGTTCGTGTTCGATGACGACGACGGAGTTGCCCTTGTCTACCAGTCGCTGGAGCACCGAGATGAGTTTACGCTCGTCCTCGTGGTGAAGGCCGGTCGTCGGTTCGTCCAGTAGGTAGAGCGTGTCACCGGTATCTTTCTTGCCAAGTTCCTCGGCGAGTTTGATACGCTGGGCTTCACCGCCCGAGAGGGTGGTGGATGGCTGGCCGAGCGTCATGTAATCGAGTCCGACGTCTTTCAGCAGTTTCAGGCGACGACGGATGCGCGTGTCGTGTTCGAAGAAGTCGTGGGCTTCCTCGACGGACATATCGAGGACGTCGGAGATAGTCTTCCCGCGATAGGTCACGTCGAGCGTCTCGTCGTTGTACCGTGCACCGTCACACTCCTCACAGGGGACGTACACGTCCGAGAGGAAGTTCATCTCGATTTTCACAGTGCCCTGGCCGCCACACTCCTCGCAGCGTCCCCCTTTCACGTTGAACGAGAAGCGCCCTTTCTCGTAGCCGCGCTGTTTCGAGAGTTTCGTCTCGGCGAACAATTCGCGGACGTAGTCGAAGACGCCGGTGTACGTAGCGGGATTCGAACGCGGCGTTCGGCCGATGGGCGACTGGTCGATGAGTCGTACTTTCTCGATTTCGTCTACCTCTTCTATCGCGTCGTGGTCGCCGGGGTCGACCGAGGTGTTGTTGTTCATCTCGCGGGCCAGTCCCTTGTAGAGGATGTCGTGCATCAACGTGGACTTGCCCGACCCGGAGACCCCCGTGATGGCGGTGAACTGCCCGACCGGAATGTCCACGTCGAGGTCTTTCAGGTTGTGCTGGCGTGCACCCAGAATCGTGAGGTGGGTGTCGCTCTCCCGGCGGTCGCCCGGTACGGGGATTTTCTTTCGACCGGCGAGGTAATCGCCCGTGATGCTTCCCTCGTGGGCCATCACCTCGTCGACGTCACCCTGTACGACGACTTCGCCACCGCGCTTGCCGGGGCCGGGACCCATGTCGATGACGGTGTCCGCCCGACGCATTGTCTCCTCGTCGTGTTCGACGACGATGAGGGTGTTTCCTAAGTCTCTGAGTTCACAGAGCGTGTTCAGCAGACGGTCGTTGTCGCGCTGGTGGAGACCGATGGAGGGTTCGTCTAACACGTAGAGCACGCCGACCAGTCCCGACCCGATTTGCGTCGCCAGCCGAATCCGCTGGCTCTCGCCACCCGAGAGCGTCGAGGCTTCGCGGTCGAGCGTGAGATACTCCAGTCCGACCTCCTTCATGAAACCGAGTCGCGCACGAATCTCTTTTAGAATCTCTTCTGCGATTCGCTTCTCGCGCTCCGTGAGATTCGTTTCGAGATTCTCGAAGTGCTCCAGTGCGTCCCCGATGGACATCCGGTTGACCTCGGTGATGGCGGTGCCGTCGACGTACACCGACCGACTCTGGGGTCGGAGCCGGGTGCCGTCACACGCCGGACATTCGGTCACCGCCATGTAGTCCTCGATGTGGCCCCGGGCGCGGTCGCTGTCGGTTTCGACGTACCGCCGTTCGAGGTTCGGGATGACGCCTTCGAACGGTTCTTCTTTCCGCCGGATGCCGTTTTTCGTGTTCCACTTGAACAGCACGTCCTCGTCGGTGCCGGAGAGGAACGCCTCCCGTATCGCCGGATTGAGGTCTTCGAAGGGCGTGGTCAGGTCGACGTCGAAGTGTCTCGCGACCGAATCGAGCTGTCGGCGGTAGTACGTGCGCTGATAGCTCCACGGTTCGAAGACGTTCTTCAGCGGTTTCGAGGGGTCTTCAACGACGAGGGCTTCGTCTATCTCTTTCGTCTCGCCGATTCCTTCACACTCCGGACACGCACCGTGCGGGCTGTTGAACGAGAAACTGCGCGTTTCTATCTCGCGGAAGTCGATTCCACAGTGCGTGCAGGCGAGGTCTTCGGAGAACTCCACGACGAGTCGTTCGTCGCCCGTACCGCCCAGATCGCCCGTCGAGCGCGTCTCTACGCCCAGGTCCACGTCCTCCGGAGCGTCGGGGACGATGAGTTTCATCATCCCGTCTGCCTCTTCGAGTGCGGTCTCGACGCTGTCGGTGATGCGCGAACGAACCTCCTCGCTCACTTTCACCCTGTCGACGACGACGTCGATGGTGTGGTCGTAGTTCTTGTCCAGGTCCGGGCGATCGAGCGTCAGGTCGAACTCCTCGCCGTCGACTTCGACCCGGGAGTAGCCGTCCGAGACGAGGTCGTCGAACAGGTCGGCGAACGCGCCCTTCTGGTCGCGCACGACCGGTGCGGCGATCTTCGCTCGCGTTCCCTCGGGTAAGTCCAGCACCCGCCGAACCATGTTCTGGGCGCTCTGCTCGCCGACCTCCTGCCCACACTGCGGACAGTGTGGCGTGCCGACGCGGGCGTAGAGCAGTCGCAGGTAGTCATGGAGTTCCGTCACCGTCCCGACCGTCGAACGCGGGTTGTTCGCCGCGTTCTTCTGGTCGATGGAGATGGCGGGCGACAGCCCTTCGACGTTCTCGACCTTCGGTTTGTCCATCTGCCCGAGGAAGTTCCGGGCGTAGGCGGACAGACTCTCGATGTAGCGTCGCTGCCCCTCGGCGTACACCGTATCGAAGGCGAGCGAGGACTTTCCCGACCCCGACAGTCCGGTGACGACGTTGAACTGCTCGCGCGGAATCCGCACGTCGAGGTCTTTGAGGTTGTGTTCCTCGGCCCCCCGCACTTCGATGTAGTCCTTGCTCATCTATCAACAGACAGCGACTGAATGGGCGTATGCCTGTCGGTTGCAGATGAAAGCGGAGTGAAAGTGAAAACGAGGGTGGAAAGATGAGCCGTTATTCCCAGCCGGGTTCGGGTGATTCTCTCCCTACTGGAGAAGCAACGAGAGCTATATCTTTTTGCGAGACCTACACTATTAATGGTGGGGAACGATGACATCGGCACGACAGAGTAACGTCGAGATAGTGCAGAGTTTATACGAATCTTTCAACGAAGGGGACATCGAATCTGCCTTGGCCACGATGGGTGATGGTGTCGAGTGGATCGAGCCGGAGGGCTTCGTCTTCGACGGCACCTACCACAGTCCCGATGAAGTGCTGGAGAACGTCTTCATGCCGGCCAAAGAAGAGTTCGAAACGTTTCGGGTCGAACCCGACCGGTTCATTGACGGTGGCGACACGGTCGTTGCCTTGGGTACGTTCAGTGCCACGAACGAAGCGGGCGAGCTGATCGAAAGTCCTTTCGCACACGTCAATGACCTGCACGAGGGCCACATCACTCGTTTCGCGAACTACACGGATACCGCGCTGTGGCAGTAAACCGTCGACGTTCCGTACGGCGATGGTACGTCCCACACCCATCACCGTATTTCGATTATCGTATCGGCTCCAGGTACGACAACCACAACCACTCGATGATGTTTTCGACGTTCGAGGCTGTAGGCCTGACTCGACAGCTATCAAAGATTCTCGCCACCTAAACACACAAACCCACTGAACACCTAGAACCTTCGACCCAGGTGATACCATTCAGCCTCCGCAGCAGACTCCCTAACCTCTCGAACCCCACCGAAAATCCGATGTGGCGACTGTACGCAGAGTACGGTCGCACGCACGCAGGCGAGTTCTCACTGGGTATCGTCGCCACGACGCTCGGCAGGCTGTCGGGGTTGCTCCCGCCGTTCGTCCTCGGCCTCGCTATCGACGCGATATTCCTGAGTCGGCGTGCGTTTCGCCTCCCGCTGGTGCCGCCCGAGTGGATTCCCGAGACCCAGACCGGCCAGCTCTGGCTCTCTATCGCCGTCATCGCGGGGTCGTTTCTCGTCGGGGCGGTCTTCTCGTGGCTCTCGGGGTGGGGGTGGAACAGGTTCGCGCAAGGTGTCCAGCACGCGCTTCGGGTCGACACCTACGATACGATGCAACTGCTCGACATGGACTTCTTCGACGGCAAGCAGACCGGCGAGCTGATGTCCGTGCTCAACAACGACGTGAACCAACTGGAGACGTTCCTCAACGACGGGCTAAGTTCGGCGCTTCGAATCGGCGTGATGGTGGTCGGCATCGGGGCGCTCCTGTTCTCGCTGAACCCCTCGCTCGCGCTCGTCGCGCTCCTGCCGGTGCCGCTGCTCGCAGGCTTCACCTACCTTTTCGTGCGAACCATCCAGCCGAAGTACGCCGCCATGCGAGCGAGCGTCGGGGCGCTCAACTCCCGTCTGGAGAATAACCTCGGCGGCGTCCGCGTCATCAAGACCGAGACGGCAGAGGGGTACGAATCCGAGCGCGTCGCGGACGCCTCACGGGAGTACTACGACGCGAACTGGGACGCCATCAGGACGCGAATCACGTTCTTTCCGGGTCTGAGCGTCGTTACCGGTATCGGGTTCGCGGTGACGTTCACGGTGGGGGGATTCTGGTTGCTCTCCGGGCCGCCCGGCCCGTTTTCGGGCACACTCGAACCGGGCGAGTTCGTCACGTTCATCGTTCTCAGCCAGCAGTTCATCTGGCCGATGGCGCAGTTCGGACAGATAATCAACATGTACCAGCGAGCGAAAGCGTCGAGCGTACGGGTGTTCGGCCTGATGAACGAACGGGAGTCGCTCGAAGCGAGCGCCGACGAACCGAACCTGGTGATCACCGAGGGGAACGTCGAGTACGACGACGTGAGTTTCGGCTACGGCGACGAACGGGTCGTCTCGAACGTCGACCTCGGGGTCGAACGAGGTAACACTCTCGCCCTCGTCGGCCCGACCGGTGCGGGCAAGTCCACCGTGCTCAAACTCCTGTTACGGATGTACGACGTAGACGAGGGGGCCATCCACATCGACGGCACCGACGTTCGGGACGTGAACCTTCGGAGTCTCAGACGGGCTATCGGCTACGTCAGTCAGGAACCGTTTCTCTTCTACGGGTCGGTGAAAGAGAACGTCGCCTACGGGACCTTCGACGCGAGCGACGAAGAAATCGTGGCGGCCGCGAAAGCCGCCGAAGCCCACGAGTTCATCGAGAATTTGCCGGACGGCTACGACACGATGGTCGGCGAGCGCGGGGTGAAACTCTCGGGTGGGCAGCGCCAGCGACTCTCCATCGCGCGGACGATTCTCAAAGACCCCGCCATCCTCGTCCTGGACGAAGCGACGAGCCACGTCGATACGGAAACCGAGGCGCTCATCCAGCGCAGTCTCGCCCGACTCGTGCGCGAGAAGACGACGTTCGCCATCGCCCATCGCCTCTCGACCATCAGGGACGCGGACGAAATCGTCGTCCTAGACGAAGGGCGCGTGGTCGAACGCGGTACCCACACCGAACTCCTCGCGCTCGACGGTCTCTACGCCAACCTCTGGCGGGTGCAGGCGGGCGAAATCGAGTCGCTTCCCCGAGAGTTCATCGAGCGGGCGATTCGGCGTCGTTCCGAGGTGGACGGCGGGGATGTCTCCGCCGAGGGAGTCGAGTGAATATCGTCCGAAGTACGCTCAATTTTAAATACGATTCGGAGACAAAAGGGGGTGATGGAAGACCCAGCGCAAAAGAGCGGTGGCATCGGCGACATCGTACTATCGGGTGACCGATACACCATAAAGCAGAGTCTCGTCCGAAGCAAGTACAAGGTGTACGACGACACCGGAAACCTCGTCCTGAAATCGAAGAAAAACGCTTCAAGATGAAAGAGGAGTTCCCTTTCTTCGACGCGGATGGGAACGTCGCCTTCCGGGTCAAAGCGAAGAATCTCCTCGACGTGGCGGGCGATTACGTACTCACCGAAGCGGGTTCGGACGAACCGGTGTTAGTGCTCAGCAAGAACTTCACGTTCTTCCACCATCGCTGGACGCTCAAACGGCCCGACGGAACCGTCCTGGCCGAAATCGCGTCCCGAAGTGCCGTGCTAGAGGCACTGCGGTCGGTCGTCGACGTCCTCTCGTTCGTTCCGCACAAGTATTCGATTACGACGCCGGAGGGAGACGCCGTCGGTGAAATCGCAGGCCAGTTCTCGTTCCGTGACACGTACGACATCCGCATCGACGAACCCGGAGCGATACCGAACACGGCACTCGTCGTGGGCGCGGTCGCGATCGACGCACTGGAAGGGAACTAGACCCGTCGGAGCGAACCCCACCGTTCAAACCGTCTCGGGCACCCAGCCACCGTCTACTTCGACGTTTACGCCACTTAGGTAGTCACTGTCCTCGTCCAGAAAGAAGCGCATTGCCTGCCCAACGTCCTCGAAACGGGCGGGGCGACCACGCGGCAGGTCGTCGGGGAACACCTCGGAATTCTCGACCACGTAGGGAGAGACTGCGTTGACGGTAATCCCGTCATTCTGCGTGTCGGCGGCGAGCATCCGGGTGAACATCAGAACGCCCGCCTTGGCGATGAAGTAGGGTGCGTTCTTCGGGTTGACCAGTCCTTTCTCCGAACTCGCGTACCCGACGTTGACGACACGCCCGAACGACTGTTCGCGCATTCCGGGGAGCGCCCGTTTCGAACAGAGGTAGGTTCCGTTTACGTTCCCGTGAAGCACTGCGTTCCACCGGTCGAACGAGATGTCTTCCCAGTGGTCGGGTGCGAACGGCCCGACGTTGTTCACCAGCACGTCCACCGTTCCGAGGTCGGCTTCGACGGTCGAAAAGAGGTCGTCGACGCTGTCGGGGTCGGTCACGTCACCCTGCACGAGCGTCGCGTCCACCCCGCGGTCACGTGCACGCTCGACGACTTCGCGTGCGCTCTCCTCGCTCGACCGGTAGTGTACCGCCACGTCCGCACCACAGTCTGCGAGCGAGAGCAGCAGTTCCCGGCCGACGCCGGTCGAACTCCCGGTGACCAGTGCGACCCGCCCGTCGAGGTCCGGTGTTATCATGCTCGTCGTTTCGTACCGCCGGATGAACTATCTTGGTGTTCGTGTTTCTTCACTTCTGAGTTAACGCCCCCAACTTTAATATTCTGCGTGGAGAGGTAATACCATGGCAATCGAGACGATTCTGCTCGCCGTGGGACCGGGCGACGCAGACCGCACCGACAGACTCGCGTCGGCGGTCGCCGACGTGGCCGGGCCGACGGGTGCGACGGTGGTTCTAGCACACGTCTTCACGAACGAGGAGTTTGACGACGTAATCGAGCGCCTCGATTACGACCCGAGTGGAAAACCGAATCCAGACGAAGTGGCGGCGCGACACGCGACGATTCGCTCGCTCGCGAACTCCCTGGACGACGACGGCGTCGGCTACGCGATTCGTGGCGCAGTCGGCGACCACGGCGAGACCATCGTCGAACTCGCGAAAGACGTGACGGCCGACAGCGTCTTCGTCGGGGGTCGAAAACGCTCGCCCACGGGGAAAGCAGTGTTCGGGAGCACTGCCCAGGAAGTGATGCTCTCGGCACCGTGCCCGGTGACGTTCGTGCGAGACGACTGACCGCGGTCCGGCCGCACTCGCACCGGCCAGCCGTGCGTGTGAATGAATAACTCGATGGCGAGTAAATGCCTGTAGTTAAGTGTTCTCGGTAATCACTGTCGACCAGAAAATGGCCTACTACGCGGGTGTCGACCTGGGAGCGACCAACGTACGGGCAGCGGTCGCCGACAAGGAGGGCACCGTCGTCAGCGCGGACGAGAGTGGGACACCGCAGGGACCGACCGGCATCGCCGTCACCGAGGCGGTGCTCGACTGTCTTCGAAACGCGTGTGCCGATGCCGGTATCGCCCCCTCCGAAATCGTGGCGGCAGGTATCGGCAGCATCGGTCCGCTCGACCTCGCAGAGGGTGCGGTCGACAATCCGGCGAACCTGCCGGACACCATCGACCGGATTCCACTGACGGGGCCGGTCGGCAAACTCATCGACAGCGACCGGGTGTTTCTCCACAACGACACGAACGCGGGCGTCATCGGACAGCGATTTTTCAGCGAACGAAACCCCGACGACATGGTGTACATCACGATTTCGAGCGGTATCGGTGCAGGTGTCACCGTCGATGGCAACGTCCTCTCCGGGTGGGACGGGAACGCTGGCGAGGTCGGGCACATGGTGGTCGACCCGCAGGGGCGACTCACCTGTGGCTGTGGACACGACGGCCACTGGGAAGCCTACTGCTCGGGGAACAACATTCCCGAGTTCGCCCGACTGCTCGCCGAGGAAGACGGTCACGTTCAGACCGCACTCCCCCTCGAAGACCCGGATTTCTCCGCGAAGGACGTGTTCGACCACGCAGGCATCGACCCGTTCGCGGACCACGTCATCGAACAGGTCGCCCACTGGAACACCGTCGGCGTGACGAACGTCGTACAGGCGTACGCGCCGCTGGCAGTCTACTTCGGCGGTGCCGTGTCGCTCAACAACGAAGAACTGGTCGTCGACCCGATTCGAGAGCGCATCGAATCGCTCTTGCTCAACAACGTGCCCGACGTGCAGGTGACGACGCTCGGTGACGAAGTGGTGTTGAAGGGTGCAGTAGCGAGCGCGCTCACCGACGGGACCGGCGACCACTCGAAAGTCCACTGACCCCACCCCGGTCATCACCACCCGCGCTTTTATCCTTCTCGCGGCCAACTACGACGATATGCGCCGGCGAGAGTTCCTCCGTGCCGCCGCCGTCGGAACGGGAAGCGTAACGCTTCTCTCCGCTGGCGGCGTCACCGCCCGCAAATCCTACGAACCGCTGGGAGACGTGGCGATCAGAGACGCGAAAGAAGCCGTCGTCGGAGACGACGGGAAGACCGCCTTCGTGGCCGCGACGGACGGGTTCGCGACGGTCGATATTCGAAATCCAGCAGAACCGACCGTGTTGGCCGAGCGGCGTGACCTGCTGGCCGACCGGGCTGGCGGCCCCCTCTCGCAGATATGGGACGTGAAAGTCGACGGCGACCGCCTGCTCGTCGCCGGCCCGGCGAACCCGGTCGAGGGCGACGTCCTCCACGGGTTCTTGCTGTACGACGTGAGCGACCCGTCGATCCCGAAGCGGGTAGCGTTCCACGAGACGGAGTTTCCCATCCACAACGCCATGTTGACCGACGGAGTGGCGTATCTCACCGGAAACGACGGAGACGGCAACCCGCTCGTGCTGGTGGACGTGTCGAACGACAGTCCGGAGGAGGTGAGTCGGTGGTCGATGTTCGACGTCGATTCGGAGTGGTCGAAGGTAGACCCGTGGGTTCGGTCGCTCCACGACGTGTGGGTACAGGACGGGCACGCCTACCTCGCCCAGTGGGACGCCGGGACGTGGATAGTGGACGTATCAGACCCGAAAAGTCCGTCTCACATCACCCACTTCGGCGGCCGACCACTCGACGAACTCGCCGCGATTCCGTCCGAGAACGAGCGCGATGCGGTGCTCGGTCTCCCTGGCAACGACCACTACGTCAGGACGAACCAGGACGGGTCGCTACTCGTCCGGAACAAGGAGGCGTGGGATACGGACGGAAAGGGCGGCAACGGCCCCGGCGGAGTGGAACTCTGGGACGTATCGAACCCACGACAACCGGAGAAACGCGCCACCATCGCGGCCCCACAGTCGAACGACCCGACCTACGACCTGGGCGGACAGGGAGTTCTCTCCACGCTCTCGGGACTCGCCACCCGACTCGCACCCGTCGGCGTCGCCTCGGCACACGGGAAGTGTCACAAGTGCTCCGGCGGCGGTACGTCCGGGCAGTGGACGACCTCACACAACTTCGACATCGTCGGCGACCGGCTGTACACCTCGTGGTATCAGGGTGGCGTGAAGCTGTTCAACGTCAGCGACCCCGCCAACCCCCGCCAGCTCGCCTGGTGGCGCGACCCCGAGACGACCTCGTTCTGGACCGCCCAGCACGTCTCCGACGAGTTCTTCGTCGCCGGGAGCATGGGCAGGCACGGCGACGGGAAGGGGGCACTCTACGCCTTCCCGAACCGACCGGGCGAACAGCAGAATCCACCGACGCTCGCATCGGAAGGCAACGGCACTGGCGGTGCGATTTCGAATCCGGACGACGGTACGACGGCGGCGACGGAGACGAAACAGCCGGGATTCGGCGTCGGCACCGCCGGGCTCTCCGTTCTCGGACTCGGTATCTTACAGCGCCTCCGAAAGCGGGACTAGCGTCGCGTACGTTCGAAACCCGGCGTTCGGAGTCGGAGTCCGTCAGATGGTATCGAGCACACCCAGCACCCGCTCTTCTGCTTCCCGACCGGGGTCGTGTTCGCTGCCGTCGCGGTCGCTCTCTACGTGTTCTTCGACCGTCCGGGCCATCGCCTCCTCGAGGGGTGTCGACTCCCAGCCGAGCGCCGCTAGTTTGTTCGTATCGAGGACGTGCGGATAGTCCCGGTAGAGGACGTAGTCGTCCATCGAGAGATCCGCCGTCGAGAGTTCGCGGTCGCTGGCGTGGACGAGTTCGACCGAGGTATCGAAGGCGTCCGCGAAGAGTTCGACCATCTCGTCCATCGTGACGAGTCGGCGGTCACCGACGTTGTACGCCTCGCCGGGTTTGCCGCGCTCCGCCACGATTCGGAGCGCGCTGGCGACGTCCTCGACGTAGGCGCGGTGCCAGAGGTTCTGGCCGTCGCCGGGGACGAGCAGTCGGTCGTACTCGTCGACGCGGTTGAGCCAGAAATCGAGGCGCTCGGTGTAGTCGTACGGACCGTAGACGATGCACGGACGGACGCTCATCGCGTTCACGCCGCGCGCTGCGGCCTCGAAGATGGCGCGGTCACCCTCCGCCTTTCGTGGACCGTAGGACTCGGGGGAATCGTCCGTCGCCTGTTCGGGCGTACAGTCATAGAGTATCGTCTCGTTCTCGCGCTTTGGAATCACTTCCTCGCCGTAGGCGCTCCCGCTGGAGATGTAGACGTAGCCGTCCCCGTCGGCGAAGATTTCGGTCGCCGCACGGACGTCGCGGGGTTCGTACGCCACGCAGTCGACGACGATGTCGGGGGCGACTTCCTCGGCGGCCCGTTCGAGCGCGCTGTCGTTCGTCCGGTCGCCTTCGACGTGGCTGACGCCGTCCGTCTCCGCGAAGGGATTGTCGTGGTTGCCCCGGTTGAAGATGGTCACGTCGTAGTTGTTGTCCAGCAGGTCGGTCACGAGGTGACGTCCGATGAATCGCGTCCCTCCGATGACGAGTGCGGTATCCATGCCAATTCGGTTTCGAGGCGGCGGGCAAAATGCTACCGAAGACGGTGAATGAGCCACTACAATGTTTATCCGTCGCGCCCCTATTGTTCAGGTATGCAGGTACGTGAAGCGAGAACCGAGGACATCGCAGGTATCAAAGATGTCGCGGCACGCTCCCTGTCGTCGTCGTACAGTCACTTCCTCGACGAGGAGGTCATAGAGCACGCGATCGAGGAGTGGTACTCCAAAGAGAATCTGGAATCGGAGATGCAGAGTCGCGGAATCCTGTTCCTCGTCGCGCTCGAAGGCGGTGACGTCGTCGGTTTTACTCAGAGCGATATGCTCCCCGACGTGCCGGAAGGCAACATCCTCTGGTTGCACGTCGACCCCGACTACCGTGGCGAGGGCATCGGAACCACGCTTCTCGGACGGACGCAAGAAGAGCTCAGGGAGAAAGGCGTCGAGACGCTGTCCGGACTGGTGCTCGCTGGCAACGAAGAGGGCAACGAGTTCTACGAAGAACACGGCTTCAGGAAGGTCAGCGAGCACACCGCCGAAATCGGCGGCCAGACCTACACCGAGAACGTCTACACGGAGACCGACCAAACGGTACTCGAACCGCGCGAGGTCGACGGGCGAACCCTCTACATCAACCGGGCCGAGAGCAGCCGCGGGTCGAAGGCGCCCTTCTTCGTTGTGTTCACCGACGAAGCCGGCGAGAACCGTTACGGCTACTTCTGTTCGAACTGCGAATCGTTCGACAACTCGATGGACAGCATGGAGCGAATCGAGTGCAACGAGTGTGGAAACACGCGGAAGGCGACGCGGTGGGACTCGGCGTATCTCTAATCTGCCGTCGCGACTTCCACTTTCGGACAGCTCCCAGCCGAGACGCCGGTTTCAGTCGTCCGACACGGCCTCGAATCCGGCCGATTGCCGACTCGACCAAACCGGGCTCGGTGGTGACGCGCGAACGTCCTCCTGGCCGTTGACGATGGCTTTCCGGTAGGCGTCCGGCATAACCTTCACGAACTGTTCTTTTGCGCTCTCCCAGTTTTCCAGCAGCGACCGTGCCGTCTCGCTGCCGGTGCAGGCGGCGTGGTTCTCGACCAACCGACGAAGCACGGCTTCGTCGCGGTCTTCCAGTTCGCGCGAGAGCGACACCGTCTCGGCGTTGACGTTCGCGGTGAACTCGGCGGTACCGTCTCCGACGGGCGAATCGTCCAGGACGTAGGCTACACCGCCGGTCATCCCCGCGGCGAAGTTCTCGCCCGTTTCACCCAGGACGACCACGACGCCGCCGGTCATGTACTCGCATCCGTGGTCGCCGACGCCCTCGACGACCGCTTTCGCTCCGCTGTTTCGGACGCCGAATCGTTCTCCTGCGACTCCGTTGACGTAGGCCTCGCCCGCCGTCGCGCCGTAGAGTGCGACGTTGCCGACGAGGATGTTCTCGGCGTCGTATCCCGCGTCGTCGGGCGTCTGGACGACGACGCGACCGCCCGAGAGCCCCTTTCCGACGTAGTCGTTCGCGGCCCCGGTCAGGAGCAGGTCGACGCCAGACTGGCAGAACGCGCCGAAACTCTGGCCCGCGGTGCCGTCGAGACGGCAGGTTATCGTTCCGTCCGGAAGTCCCGCCGTCCCGTGTTTCGCGGAGATACGCCCCGAGAGCAGGGCACCGACGGCCCGGTCGCGGTTCGAAATCGAGCGTTCGAGTTCGACCGCGTCACCGTCGTCGAGCGCGGGGCGGGCGTCTGCGAGCAGGTCGGTGTCGAAGTGGTCGTCCAGTTCGTGGTCTTGTGCACGCGTCTTGGTTCGGTCGTCGCCCACCGGGTCGGCCAGCACCGCCGAGAGGTCGAGGTGCCGAGCCTGGGGGTGGGTCGTCTCGCGCTGGCGAAGAGCGTCCACGCGTCCGACCATCTCCTCGACCGTCTCGAAACCGAGTTCGGCCATGTACTCGCGGAGTTCCTGTGCGATGAACGTCATGTAGTTCACGACGTGGTCGGGTTCGCCGGGGAACCGCGCCCGGAGGTCTTCGTCCTGCGTGGCGATGCCGACCGGACAGGTGTTCTCGTGACACTGGCGAGCCATCACGCAACCGCTGGTGACGAGACTCGCCGTCCCGAAGACGTACTCCTCGGCTCCGAGCAGGGCGGCGACCGCCACGTCCCGACCGGTCTTCAGGCCGCCGTCGACGCTGACCCGGATGCGCGAACGAAGCCCGGTCTCGCGGAGCATCTGGTTCGCCTCGGCGAGACCGAGTTCCCACGGCAGGCCGGCGTTCTTGATGGAGGTCCGGGGACTCGCGCCGGTTCCGCCGGAGTGGCCCGAGATGTGGACGACGTCCGCGTTCGCCTTGGCGACGCCCGCCGCGATGGTGCCGATGCCCGCCTCCGAGACGAGTTTCACGTTTACGTCGGACCCGTCGCTGGCCGCCTTGAGGTCGTAAACGAGCTGTTTCAGGTCCTCGATGCTGTAGATGTCGTGCTGTGGCGGCGGCGAGATGAGACCGACGCCGGGCGTGGCGTGGCGAACGTGGGCGATCGTCTCGTTTACCTTCGACCCCGGCAAGTGACCGCCTTCACCGGGTTTCGACCCCTGTGCCATCTTTATTTGGAGTTCGTCCGCCGCCTGGAGGTAGCGACTCGTGACGCCGAACCGGCCGCTGGCGACCTGTTTGACCGAGCACTCGCGCTCGGTGTCGAACCGCTCGGGTGGCGACCCACCTTCTCCGGTGTTGGCCTTCCCGCCGATACGGTTCATGGCGACGGCGTTGTTCTCGTGGGCTTCGGGCGACAGCGAGCCGAGACTCATCGCCGCCGTCGAGAAGCGTTTCACGACGTCTTGGACCGGTTCGACGTCTTCGAGGGGAATCGACTCGCGCCCGTCGGTGTCGAAATCGAGGAGCCCGCGCAGGGTCTGGAGTTGCTCTTGCTGGTCGTTTATGGCGCTGGCGAACTCCCGGTACTGCTCGTCGCTTCCCTGCCTGACCGCGCGCTGGAGCGCACCGACCGTCTTCGGGTTCCACTGGTGGTGGATACCGTTCGAGCGATGTTCGAACTCTCCCTGTCGGTCGAGTTCCGAATCGTCCTCGAACGCCGCTTCGTGGCGGGCGAGCACGTCGTCTTCGACCTCTTCGATACCGATTCCTTCGGTGCGGTTCTCGGTGCCCTCGAAGTACTCCGCGACGAACTCGCTGTCCAACCCGACCGCCTCGAATATCTGTGCGCCGCGGTAGCTCTCGACCGTCGAGATGCCCATCTTCGCCATCGTCTTCAGCAGCCCCGCCTCCAGCGCGGAGACGTACGCTTCGATAGCCTCCGATTCCGCCGCGCCGTCGGGTCCGGCGACGAGGTCGGCGATGGTCTGATAGGCGAGATAGGGGTTGACAGCGCCCGCTCCGTAGCCGACGAGCGTCGCGAGGTGGTGGACGGTACGGGGGTCGCCGGATTCGACCACGAGGCCGGTACAGGTGCGAAGCCCTTCGCGGACGAGGTGGTGGTGGACCGCACTCGTCGCCAGCAAAGACGGAATCGGGACGCGGTCGTCGCTCGTCCGTCGGTCCGAGAGGACGACGATTTCGGTGCCGTCTTCGACTGCGGTACGAACCTCGTCTCGGACTCGTTCGACGGCCGTCCGGAGGTCGGTGTTCGGGTCGAAGGTAATGTCCACGACTTCGGCGGGGAGGTCTGTCTGGTCTCTGACCGCCGCCATCTCCACGTCGGTCAACACCGGCGAGTCGAGGACGAGTTGCCGGGCGTGGGCTGGCGACTCTCCGAGCAGGTTGCGCTGGCGACCGAGACGGGTTTCCAGGCTCGTCACCAGTTCCTCGCGGATGTAGTCGAGAGGCGGGTTCGTCACCTGCGCGAACAGCTGTTTGAAGTAAGAAAACAGCGGTCGGTCGAACTCCGAGAGTACGGAGAGTGGCGTGTCGTCGCCCATCGACCCGACCGGGTCTTTCCCCTCGTTCGCCATCGGTTCGAGCAGTTGGTTCAGTTCGTCGTGGGTGTACCCCCAGACCGCTTGCTGAGTGCGGAGCGGGTTCGTCGAACTGGCCGGCGTCGGGTCGTCGACGTCGGGCAACCGTCGCTGTTCTTGCTCTACCCACTCGGCGTACTTCTCGTCGGTCAGATCGTCGAACACCGCCTCGTCGGAGACGACCCGTCCCGCTTCGGGGTCGGCGAGGAAGAGTTGGCCCGGTTTCAGACGTCCTCGCTCGACTATCCGGTCGTCGGGGACGTCGAGCGCGCCGGCTTCGCTCGCCATCACGAGGCGGTCGTCAGCCGTCACGTCGTAGCGACACGGCCGCAGTCCGTTGCGGTCGAGCACCGCGCCGACGCGTTCGCCGTCCGTCGCGGCGACGAGCGCGGGACCGTCCCACGGTTCGACCAGCGAGGCGTGGAAGTCGTACCAGGCGTGTCGGTCGCCGTCCGTGCGCTCGCGCCACGCCTCCGGCACGAGCATCCGGAGCGCGTGTGGCAAATCACGGCCGGACTGCAAGAGGAGTTCGAGGACGTTGTCGAGGCTGGCGGTGTCGCTCTGGTCTACGTGCGTGACCGGCGTGATGCGGTCGACGTCCTCGCCGAGTCGCTCGCTTTCGAGGTCCGTTTCGCGTGCAGCCATCCAGTTGACGTTCCCGCGGATGGTGTTGATTTCGCCGTTGTGGATGACGCGCCGGTAGGGATGGGCGAGGTGCCACGCACCGAGCGTGTTGGTCGAGAACCGAGCGTGAACCATGGCGAGCGTGGACTCGAACCGCTCGTCGGTGAGGTCGGGATAGTACTGCGGCAGTTGCTCGCCCGTCAACAGCCCCTTGTAGACCAGGGTCTTCCGGTCGAGCGAACAGACGTAGAGTGCGTCCTCGCCCGTCTCGACCTCGTCTTCGAGTGCTCGGCGAGCGACGTACAGGGTTCGGTCGAACGCGTCGAGCGACTGGTCGGAGGACGGTCGAACGAAACACTGGACGACGACGGGTTCGGAGTCGAGTGCCGTCTCACCTAGGTCGGCGTTATCGGTCGGCACCGTTCGCCAGTGGAAGACGGTCAATCCCTCCGCTTCGAGAACGGATTCGGCGGTTCGCTTCAGTCGTCGGCGCTCGCGGTCGTCGTCCGGGAGAAACAACTGCCCGACGGCGTACGTCTCGGGCAGGTTACGGTCCAGTTCCGCCGCGAAAAACGAATCGGGGCGCCGGACGAGGATTCCGGCCCCGTCTCCGGTGTTGGCTTCTGCTCCCGTGGTTCCGCGATGTTCGAGGTTGGCGAGCAGCGAGACACCCTCCGATACGATCTCGTGGCTGGCGTCGGCGTCGAGATCCATGACGAGACCGACACCACAGTTAGACCGTTGGTCAGTTGGGTTAGCGAGTCCGTGTGTCATTGTCTGGCTACATGCCAGACCAGTATAAGAGACTACTCCTGAAGGACTAAATGAATGTTATTGTCAATACTACCACCTTATATAATGGCCGCGCGTAGAGCTATTCACATTAAATCTGGTAATTCGAGAGATTCGAAGAGTAATTCGGCCCCATTCCACACCTATTCCCCACTCGAATTCGTCGTACGTACAGAGAGAGTCGAGTGCCGGCCGTCGAGTTCGTTACTCGTTCTCGACGAGATTCCTGAGGTCGTCGTCGTTGTAGTTGACGAGGAGGCGGGACTCGTCTTTGAACGTCCGTAACACGACCTGCGTCGACGAGTGTTCGACCCCGTCGGTGTGGATGATGTTGTCGATGAAATCCTGCAAGTGGTCGTGGTCGCGCAGGTGTGAGATGACGATGAACGACTTCTCGCCGAGCATGAAGTAGACGGTCTGAACGCCCGAGATGTCACAGAGTGCCTCACCGATGTCCTCGTAATCTGGCCCGTACTCGCTCCGAATTTCGGTGATTGCGGTGAGTTCGAGGCCGAGTTTTCGAGCGTCGAGTTCCGAGACGGTTCCCGAGAGGATTCCCTGTTTCCGATACTTGTCGAGTCGGTAGTACACCGTCGAGGTACTGATACCGAGTTCCTCGCCCACCTCGTCTACGTCGATATCACCCTCTCGATCCAGCCATCGAAGGATTTTGAAGTCCTTTTCGTCGAGATTAACGTCTGCCATATCTAACCAATCGAAGCCGTGTTTCTAAAACTTTGCTAAGAATTCCAGATTTGGATGAATCGGACTGCTATGGATTTCAACAGTTGTCGGGTGAGGCGATTGTTCCATTACGCCTCATAAACACGTGTGAAAGGTACGAACTGATTCTCTTATATTTTTCCTTTCCGAAAGAGTGAAAATTCGTTCGAAGGTGATTCGACCCCCTGGCTCCTCGTCGGACGAGCACCGTTCGATGGTGCAAACGGTCTCGCTGGTCGGTGAAACCCACGCGAGCAGATAAGCGATTTGTATTTACCGTCAGGTTCCCTCAGAGAGATATCGGTACGTATTCGCAGCAGTCAGTCGAGTTCGTCTACCGCGTCGACGACGCGAAGGAGAATCTTTCGCTGGGCGCGGCGGAGGTTCTTGGACACCGCCGGTTCCGAGACGTCGAACTGCTCGCCGATGGTCGAGAGGGTCGCCTCGCGTGGCGTATCGAAGTAGCCCCCGCGCACCGCCGCCGAGAGCGTCTTTCGTTCGACGTCGGAGAGTTCACAGCAGCCTTCGACGAGCGACATGCCCGCCTCGACGTTCTGTGCGAACTCCTGAAGCATGCTCATCTCGAGACGGTCGCGCGAGACGACGTCGAAGTCGTTTTCCGTTTCGAGTTTCGCGAGCACGTCGTCGGTCACGCGCGGCGAGTCGAATCCCACGTTCCACAGCTCGCTCCCGTTTTCGATGCTGAACGGGCCGGTGATGTAGCCGTCGTTGTCGCGGATTATCTCCATCGCGTTCGTCTCGCCGATGATGGTTCGAATCTGGGCCGTGTCTCCACGTTTCGAAAGTAGTTCGTACTCGTGTAGATTCTCGTGGTTCGTCAGGGCGTGGAGACCGTTCTCCAGCGTTCCTTGCGTCGCCCCTTCGACGACGATTCGCGTCTCGAGTTCGTTGACCCCAGGGTCGAAATCCCAGTGGAGCGTCGCGAACGACACGTCGTAGTCGTCACTGGTGTCGATGAACGGACAATCGTACTGCTCCATGTCCAACGCGATTGTAATCATGATACTTTCGGCGCTCTCTCACTGGTATGGCTTCACACCCCATATCGTTTTTCATCGGTCGATTCCCCAATATCAGCCGTCCGACCGCGAAATATCCATCACGTTAATCGATTAACCACCGGCTATTAGCGGTTGACACACCGCATATTCTGTGTGGTAACAGTTCGCAGTGGTCGGCCCGCAGGTGTCGATGTGACAACACTTGACGTCGTCCGACCATCGCTTCAGAACGGATTGGTGAGAGGATGCAATCGATAGACAACACGGAAGACGATGGAATCGAACGACGAACGATGCTAAAAGCGGTCGGTGGCACGGCACTCGCGGCCGCGCTGGCTGGGTGTTCGACGCTCATCGGCAACGACGAGAACGGTGGAGGCGGTGGTGACGCCGACGTTCCGGACAAGCCGATAAAAGCCGGTCTCCAGACGTTCACGGAGGGCGCAGCGTCGGTTCTGGGTCTGCAGACCCAGTACGGTGCCCAGTTGGCGGTCGAACGAATCAATCAGTCGGGCGGTGTCGCTGGCCGGAAGATAAACCTCGACGTCGTCCACGAGGGCGACAAACAGGTCGAGAACTACAAGCAGTTCGTCGAGGAGGGCAAAGACGTGACGTTCGGTCCCACGTCGAGTGGGGGCCACGCGGCGATGGCTCCCGAAGTCGAATCCCAGGAGGTCGTGAACGTCGGTACCGACGGGACGGTGACGACCCTGTACGAGGAGACGGTCAAAGACCCGACGTACTCGTTCCGGTTTCAGAACTACGACGTGATGGAGGCGTCGGCCGCGGCCCGCGAGGCCGTTCGTCGCCTCGGGAAGAAGAACGTCAACACCGTCGCCGGCATCAACCCCAACTACGCGTTCGGCAAGGACGAGATGGGCATCTTCAAGCAGACGATACAGAAGTTGACCGACGTGAAGGTCGTCTACGAGGGGTATCCCGACCTCGGTGCGAACGACATGTCCACGCACATCACCGAGATAAACAACAAGAAACCGGACGTGACGTTCACGAGTTGCTGGGGTGGCGACGTGACGACGCTCCTGACGCAGGGCAACGCGAACAACATGTTCGGCAATACCCAACTCGTCGGGTCGGTCCTCTACAGCGCGGTCAACGACCTGAAGAAGAACGTCGTACAGAAGGCCGAAGCCATCTCCGGGTCGCGCAACTTCTACTGGGGCGAACCCGACCTCGGCCGCTGGCAACCGGGAAAGCAACTGGTCGAGGACGTCCAATCGAAGTGGAACATCCTCCCGAGTGCCCACTTCATGAGCGGATACGGCGCGGTCGCGGCGTGGGCGACGGCCACCGAGAAGGCCGTCGACCTGACCGGTGGCTGGCCCTCCCAGAAGCAGATCGCTCGGTCGCTCGAAGGCCACGGCTTCTACACGCCAGCGGGCTATCACGTCATCTCCGACGACCATCAGGGGATGTCGAACACCTACTACGGGAAGATGAGCTATTCGAGCGAGTACGGGGCCGCGAAACTCGAAGACGTGAACATGTACAGCGCGCAGGAAGTTGCCCCACCGCCGGGCACGAAGGCCACGAAGTGGATCAACAGTTGGTGATGACAGACGAGATATCGGTTCGAGACGGCCACAGTACCGTTCCTCCATCCCAGCATCCACCATGATCGCATTCGAAAATTTCGTTACGCACACGCTCCACGGCCTCCAGTACGGGTTCATCCTGTTTCTCATCGCGTCCGGACTGACCGTCATCCTCGGCATCCTGGACGTGTTGAACCTCGCACACGGCGAACTGTTCGCGCTCGGGGCGTACGTCGGCTTCAGCGTCATCGGTTTCCTGACCGGAATGCTCAGCCAGCCGACGGACCCCGCCTCACAGGCGGTGTTTCTGGCGGTGGTACTCTTCGGTACGTTCCTCACCGCCCTCGTGTTGGTACCCGTCGGAGTGTTCATCGAAACGACCTTCCTCAGACCCATCTACGACCGCGACGAGGTGTACCAGCTCGTGCTCACCTTCGCGCTGTTGTTGCTCATCAAGGACTTCAACAAGTTCGTCTGGGGACCGGAACCGCTCCGCCTCGGGAACGTCTATCGCGGCATCAACACCATCCCGGTCGCGAAGTTCGTCGGAATCACGTACCCGACGTACAACGTCGTCGTCATCGTGGTTGGTGGCGTCGTCGTCGCGGGCCTGTTCTGGTTCTTCAACCGCACGCGGACTGGACGAATCATCCGCGCGACCGCCATCGACCGAGAGATGGCGACCGCCATCGGCGTGGACACGCACCGGACGTTCACGCTCGTTTTCGCCCTCGGCGCGTTCTTCGCCGGGTTCGCCGGGGCGATGGCGCTCCCACCGATGAACGCGAGTCTGGAGATGGGTGCGAACCCCCTCGTCCTGTCGTTCGTCGTCATCGTCATCGGCGGCCTCGGCAGTCTTCGCGGTGCGTTCGTCGCCGCACTGCTCGTCGGCGTACTGAGTCGGTGGGCGACGTGGCAGTACCCGCCCGCCGAACTGGCGGTTCCGTTCGCCATCATGGCCGTCATCCTGCTCGTCAGGCCGGAAGGCCTGTTCGGCACGTGGGGTGAGGTCCAATGAGCGCCGACACGGGGGGCCGTCGTCCCGGTCTCGTCAGTCGAGACGGGAAGACGCGGGTTCGGGTGATGCGTGGCCTCGAACTGACGAGGCGACAGGCGGGTCTCGCACTGGTCGGACTGGTGGTGTTGTTCGCCGTCCCGGACCTCGTGAAGTTGACGCCGAGTCTGCAGTTGAGCATCGTCCATCAGGGTATCGCGTTCGGACTCGCCGCGGTCGGGCTGAACCTCCTGTTGCGGCACACGCGACTCGTCTCGTTCGGTCACGCGGCGTTCTTCGGAACGGGAGCGTACACGACCGCCATCCTCGCGGCGAAGTTCGACGTCGCACCGATGACGGTGTTGCTGGTGGCGGCGGTGCTCGTGGCGACGGTGATGGCGGCCGTCATCGGCTACCTCTCGCTCCGTCACACCGGTCTGTACTTCTCCCTGCTCACGCTCGCGTTCGGCCAGTTGCTGTACGCGCTGGTGCAGGGTCAGTCATACCTCGGGTCAAGCGACGGCCTGCCCGTCCGTCCCGGTGACGCTCAGCGACCGCTCATCTTCGGGGTCCAGTTCGAACCGGACGTCTACGCGGTGTTGCTCTACTACGTCACCATCGTCCTGGTGGTCGTCTCGCTGCTCGTCATGTATCGCCTCGCACAGTCGCCGTTCGGAACCGCGCTGAACGCCATCGGTCAGGACCGGACCCGAGCACGATTCATCGGTATCCCCGTTCGTCGGTACGTCTGGCTCGCCTTCGTCATCTCGGGAATCTACGGCGGACTCGCGGGGTCTATCTACGCGATGGTCCAACAGCACGTCCGGCCGGGACCGGTGTTGTACTTCCTGCGGTCCGGCGACATCCTGTTCATGGCGATTCTCGGCGGATTCCAGACGTTGCTCGGTCCGCTCGTCGGGGGAATCGTCCTCGTGTTCTTACAGGACGTGGGGCGTGACCTCACGAACTACTTCGACGCGCTCACCGGTCTCGTCTTGCTCGTCATCGTCTTCGCGTTCCCGCGTGGCATCGTGGGGTCGCTCACGAGCGGTGGTCGCGTCCGCATCGCTCTCCGGCGGTTCCGCGACGATCCCAGCGTCGTGGCGAGTTGGGTCGGTCAAAGCGGTGGCGCGCTCGTGACGGCGACGCGGCGCTGGTTCCAGAACGTCCGTTCCATCCTCGGGGTGAGATAGTATGTTAGAAGCGAAGAATCTGCGAAAATCGTTCGGCAAGGTACTGGCGACCAACGGTGTCAGCGTCGAGTTCGGGCGCGAACCGGGCGAGATGGTGTTCATCGTCGGTCCGAACGGGGCGGGGAAGACGACGCTGGTGAACCTGCTCACCGGGCGACTCGACCCCGACGAGGGCGAGGTGTACTTCGTCGAGGGAGAGACCACCACGGACATCACGTCGCTGTCGCCCGACGAGCGCGTTCACGAGGGGCTCGTCAGGAGCTTCCAGGTCGTTCGCCTGTTCGAGGAGATGACTGTTCGGGAGAACGTCCGCACCGCCGTCCTCTCGGAGAAACGGCTAACCTCGAGCATGTTCAGCCTGCACGACCAACACGAGGCGGTCGAGGAGACCGTCGACGAGTTGTTGGCGCAGTTCGGACTGACCGACGACGCCGAGTCGGTCGCCGACGAACTCCCCCACGGGAACCGAAAGCTGCTCGACGTCGCCATGTCTTTCGCGCTCGAACCGAAGTACCTCCTGCTCGACGAACCGACAGCGGGCGTCTCGACCCGCGAGAAGGAGTACGTCATCGACACCATCGCCGAGGTGAGCAAGCAGGAGGGCGTGACGACGGTGACCATCGAACACGACATGGACATCGTCACCGAGTACGCAGACCGTGTCATCGCCCTCCACCGCGGGCAGGTTCACGGCGAGGGAGACCCCTCGATACTGGAGACGGACGACGAACTGCGTCGTCTGCTGTTGGGGGTCGAAGAATGAGTCTGCTCGACCTCCGCGGCGTGAACGCGGCCGTCGAAGGCCACCCGGTGACACACGACCTCGACCTCCGCGTCGACGAAGGCGAGGCGGTCGGTCTCGTCGGGCGGAACGGCGCGGGCAAGACGACCACCTTCCGCGGCGTCATGGGACTGACCGAGGTACGGAGCGGGTCGGTGCAGTTCCGCGGCGAGGAGTTGACACAGCGCTCGCCCGACCGGATTCCCGGACTCGGAATCGGCTATCAGCCCGAAGACCGGAAGCTGTTCACCGGGATGAGCGTGGACGAGAACTTCCGACTGCCCATCTGGTCGATGGGTGACGAACGCGACATCGGCGACGAGGACGCGGCCGTCGAGGGCGTGTACGACGTGTTCGAAGAGCTGTCTGACCGTCGCGACGCCAAGGTCGAAAACCTGAGCGGCGGGCAGGCGAAGATGGTCGCCATCGGACGTGCGCTGGCGCTCCAGCCCGACCTGTTGTTGCTGGACGAACCGCTGGAGGGGCTCGCGCCCGTCGTCGTCTCGAACCTGAAAGAACACATCCGGGCCATCAACGACCGCGGCATCGCGGTTCTTATCGCCGAATCGAACGTCACCCACGTCCCCGACATCGTCGACCGAATCTACGTCGTCGAGCGCGGCGAGATTATCGACAGCGGCGACCCCGACGAACTCGCCGAGGTCGAAGAGATTCAGAAACTGATGCAAGGAAGCGGCAACGAGTAGGCTGCGGTTTTCGTCTTCTCTACTCCGATATCTGCTCTTTCAACTGTTCTTCTCCCGACTGTCTCTCCCGGCTACTTCCCTGTCAACTCCCGTTCTCGCAGCTCCGTGCGCTGAATCTTCCCGGTCGTCGTCTGCGGGAGTTCCGAGACGAACTCGATCTCGCGTGGGTACTCGTACTTGGCGAGACGGTCGCGGACGAGGGTGCGAATCTCCTCGCGGAGCACGTCGGAGCCATCGACACCGGCCACGGGTTGGACGACCGCCTTGATTATCTCACCGCGCGTGTCGTCGGGAATCCCGATGACGCCGACCTGTTCGACCGACTCGTGTTCGAGGATGGCCTTCTCGACCTCGCCGGGACCGACGCGGTAGCCGCTGGTGATGATGAGGTCATCGTCGCGCGATTTGAACCAGACGTAGCCCGCCTCGTCCTGGACCGCCAGGTCGCCGGTGAGGTGCCAGTCACCGACGCGAACCGACTCGGTCTTCTCCGGGTCGTTCCAGTAGCCGTCGAATATCGCGGGCTCGGTCGGATTTCTGACCGCTATCTGGCCGACCTCGCCGCGTGGCAGTTCCTCGCCGGTCTCCGAGTCGACGATGGCGACGTCGTGGCCCGGCACGGGTTTGCCCATGCTCCCCGGCTTCGCTTCGAACCAGTCGTGACAGTTCGAGACAAGCAGGTTCGCCTCCGTCTGCCCGTAGATTTCGTTCACCGTGACGCCAGCCAGTTCCTCCTCTGCCCACGATAGAATCTCGGGGGTCAGCGGTTCGCCACCGGAGCTGATGGCGTCGAGCGAGAGGTCGTACGTCTCGGTCGGATGCTCGACTTCCATCATCATCCGGATGGCGGTCGGCGGGAGGAAGGTATCAGTGATGCCGAACTCCTCCATGAGTTCGAACGCCGTTTCGGGGTCGAACTTCCCCATCGGATAGCCGACGACCGGGCGGCCGTAGTGCCACGCCGGAAACAGCAGGTCACCGAGCGCGCCGATCCACGCCCAGTCGGCGGGCGTCCACGCGACCGTCTTGCCGACGACGTCTCGCTCGAAGTACATCGTGTACGCCGGGCAGTGGCCCAGCCACACCTTGTGAGTGTGGAGCGCACCTTTCGGCGGTCCGGTGCTCCCGCTCGTGTAGATGATGATGGCCGGCGTCTCCGGGTCGGTGTCGGCGAGTTCGAACGACCGGGGCTGACCCTCCAGGAGTTCGTCGAACGTCCGTGCGTCGCCTGCGGCGTCCCCGTCGACTTCGACGACGTGGTCGAGGGCGGCACAGTCGTCGCGGACCTCCTCCAGCGTCTCGCGCAACGACGAGTCCACGACGGCGACCGACGCGCCGCTGTCGTCGAGACGGTAGCCGAGCGCGTCCGGGCCGAACAGCACCGACAGCGGTACCGACACGGCACCGAGCTTCCAGCACGCCAGATGCGTTATCGGGTTCGCGGGTTTCTGCGGAAGGGCGATGGCGACGCGGTCGCCGAATCCCACGCCGAGGTCCGAGAGCGCGTTGGCGACCTGATTCGAGCGCACGTCGATGTCGTGGAAGGTGTACGTCTCCCGTCGCCCGTCGGGATAGGCCTGAAAGAGCGCGACCGATCCCTTCGGGTCGTCGTGTTTCCGGAGTACGTCCTGGGCGATGTTGAACGACTCGGGGAGGTTCCACGAGAACTCGTCTCGGGCGGATTCGTACGTATCGTAGTCGAGCGTGACATACCGCGGCATGGTATATTCTTTCGCACTCGCCCCCATCTAATCCGAGGTTAATATATTGCAGTCGGCGGAAAAACGTGGTGAAACGACCGAATTCTCAGTACGACTTGGCGAAGTAGGCCGTCTCCTCTGCGTCGTCGCCACAGACCCCACACTCGTCGTGGATGGGTTCTTCGTCGCGGTCGAGGGGAACCATCACGATCTCCGCGGAAATCTGGTCTTTGATTTCGGCTTCACAGTCCTCGTCGCCACACCACGCCGTCTTGACGTAGCCACCGTGCTGGCCGATGGTGCCGAGGATGTCGGCGCGCGAGTCGGCCTCGCGGACGTTCGCTTCGAGGTTCTCCTCGGCGGCCTCGTACATCTTGTCGTACACCACGTCGAAGTGGTCGCGAGCCGCGTCCGCGATACCTGCACGGTCTTCCACGACCGACTCGCCGTCGGGTCGGTGGACGACCGTCACCTCGTCGTCTTCGACTTCGTTCGGGCCGATCTCGAAGCGGACGGGGACGCCTTTCAGCT
The DNA here is from genome assembly GCF_054177595.1 of Haladaptatus ordinarius. Classification (NCBI taxonomy): domain Archaea; kingdom Methanobacteriati; phylum Methanobacteriota; class Halobacteria; order Halobacteriales; family Haladaptataceae; genus Haladaptatus; species Haladaptatus ordinarius. The sequence goes on from NZ_JBPEHH010000001.1 coordinate 174,316, forward strand.
CCCACTCGTTGAATTTGAAACCGGGGTTGCGCTCGTCGCGGTCGTCCAGTTCGACGTGGACGCCCTCGGCTTCGAGGTCGTCGGCGATGCCCTCGGCGTACGAGAGCACCTCCTCGCGGTTCTCCTCCTGCCAGATGGGGATGATGACCACCTGTTCGGGGGCGATAGCGGGCGGGCAGACGAAGCCCTGCTCGTCGCTGTGGGTCATGATGAGCGCGCCGAGTGCGCGCCACGACAGCCCCCACGAGGTGGTGTGTGCCACGCGCTCGTCCTCGTTCTCGTCGGTGAAATAGAGGTCGTACGCCTCCGCGAACCCCTGCCCGAGGTAGTGGCTCGTCCCGCCCTGCACCGACTTGCCGTCGGGCATGAGCGCTTCGACGGTCGTCGTGGTGTCCGCACCGGGGAACTTGTCGTGTTCGGGTTTGCGTCCGCGCATGACCGGAATCGCCAGCACGTCCTCGTAGAGGCGTTCGTACTGTCCGAGGCGGGTCATCGTCTCGTCCCACGCCTCCTCTCTCGTCTCGTGGGCGGTGTGGCCCTCCTGCCAGAGGAACTCCTTGGTCCGGAAGAACGGCTTCGTGTCGGTCGCCTCCCATCGGATGACGCTACACCACTGGTTGAGGCGCAGTGGCAGGTCGCGGTGGCTCCGAACCCACTGGCTCATGAACGGCGTGATGATGCTCTCGCTGGTGGGGCGGAACGCGAGTCGCTCTTCGAGTTCGTCGTGCCCGCCGTGGGTCACCCACGCCACCTCGGGGTCGAACCCTTCGACGATGTCGCTCTCGCGTTCGAGGTAGCTCTCGGGGATGAGCGCGGGGAAGTAAGCGTTCTGCGACCCCGTCTGCTTGAACCACGAGTCGAGGTGGTCTTGCACACCCTCCCAGAGCGCGTAGCCCCGAGGGCGGGTGATGATGAATCCGCCCATGGGGGCGTAGTCCGCGAGTCCTGCCTTCAGTACCACTTCGGCGTACCAGTCACCGGGCTGGTGTTGTTTGCTCTTGGTGATTCCGAGTTCCTGCTCGTTGCTCATACTCGGAGGTCAGTCACGAGAATAATAAACCCGCTGTGTTCGATGTCAGGCGGTTCGTGAGAGCGGTCGTTTGTCTGGTGTCGGACGTCAGTTGGCCGGATGCAGAGAAGGCTATTTCAGGATGATGGTGTGAACTGATAATGTGGACATCCCAGAAAGCCCTCGTGGGCTAGGCCACCGGAAGACGTTCCTGCTCACTCCGTTGTGCGGGCGTGCGACTTCCGTGGTCACACTCACGTCCATTCGCGTGACTTGCGCGCCCCATGCTGCGCGCCTCACCTCACTCCGCTCGGTTGCGGTGTCTGGGTGGACTGAAAGGGGCCTGGGGCTTTCGAAGACACGAGCACCTCGTAGTGGAATCATCTCGAAGAGAGCTTGGAAACGTCCGAGAACCAGTCTATCGGCTCGTTCACGACCAATCCAACAACGTGTCCCCGCCGTCTCGAAAGCCGACGTCCGTCTCCAGTTCGTGTTCCAACAACTCCGCACCCTCCGCGTCGAACCGGAACCAGCCCGAAAAGGTCTCACCGGAGAACAGATGCGGCATCCAGAGGCAGTCGTCCTCCCATATCTCGTCGTAGGGGACGCTCTTGAAGTCGAACCACCGGGGGTCGGCCTCCGGTGGTTCCTGCGGTTCGCCGGCGAACTCCTCGGCGCGGAAGACGTGGACGAACATCTTCGGTTCGTGACCGAACACGAACTCGAACTCGCCGACTTTGGTCAGGTCGGCCACAGACACCCGAATCTCCTCCTTGACCTCCAAACCACGTTCTCGCGGGGCGTCTCACCGTCCTCATCTTCCCACCGGGGCCGACGAACTTCCCCTCGCCGAGCCCGCGCTTCTTTCGGCTGAGCAGGACGCGCTCGTTTCGGATGGGATAACAGAGCGTCGCGGGTTGCATGCCGATTCGCTGTCGGCCCACTCGTGTCTGTGTTCCGGAAATTGAGAGAGGATGGAATCCTCCAGGGACTGAGATACAGTTTTACGCCCAGTCGTCGAAGATATCGTATGCGAACGCCGATAATTAGCGCGCCCACGGGGGGTATGAAACGACGGTGGTTTCGCTGGCTCGGGGTGCTCGTCCTGCTTCTGAATCTGGGGTTTCTCGCCATCGTCGGAATCGACGTGCTGGCGGACGGATACCGACTCGCGCAGTTGGTGCTCGGGAGCCTCAGCGGTCTCCTCTTCGTGCTCTCGACCGTCGAACTCCCGTGGAGCGTCGAGTGGTATCGACTGGCCGGGGCAGGTTACCTCTGCTTTGCGGCGTCGTACCTGCTCACGAACCTCGCCACAGAGGGCGAACTCCTGTGGGTCGTCGTGACCGTCGTCGGGACGGCCGTGTTCGGCTTCATCGGATTCGACATCGCCCGTGGTGGGCGACACTTCGACCTCGACACCAACGCCTGATTCGTTCCCGACACCGGACTCACTCGACCGAAAACGGACTCTCCCCGTCCGTCCACGTCCACCCCGGCAATCGCGTCTGGAATCCGGCGGCCAGTGCGGCATCCAGGTCGTCTACTCCCGCTACCTCGTCGTCGACGTGATGGAGTACGTCCGCGTAGTGGAACGTCGCCTCACCCAGCAGACGGAAAGGTTGGTTGCCCGCGAGCATCCCGGCGAGTTCTCTCCCCAGGAGTTCGTCCACGACGAACCCCGGGTAGTCGTCGTCCACGTCGAGGTCGCGGAGGATGGCGACCAGACCGGCGACGTTCACCGCGAGGTCGCCGTCGGCGAAGACGGCGTCCACTTCGTCTCGGTACGTCGATTCGGTGACGCTCGCCACGTCCGTTCCGAACGTTTCACCGAGGTCTGCTCGGACGCGGTTGATGAGCGCCACTACGTCGGTTCGCGCTCGAATCCAGTCGTGTTGGTCGGCGACCGTGGCCGGAGAGAGGTGCATGGGAGACACGTTGGGCAGAGTAGATTTAGGAGTTTTGAGAAGGCTTTTATAATCCGACCGTTTACTGGGTGATAAGCGGGTTTTCCTGAGTCCCCCTGAACATTGGCTTTCGGAGACCAGGATTTCAGTACGCACGACAGTGCGAAATTCCAAAATCCCGCAGAAAATCGAGACAATCTATGTTGTGCTGTACGAGTCGTAGTGGTCACGGTGGTCGAACCCACCGTCTACGACGGCCGGGATATCGGACGGACAGCACACCGTCTCCTAACAGACGAGCGGACTGTTTTCACCATGAGTAAAGTAGAGCAACAACTCGAAGACCTCAAAGCAACGATCACGAGCGAACTGCCGAGTAACATTTCGGTGTCGGACGTAAAGTACGAAGGACCCGAACTGGTCGTCTACACGCGCCACCCCAAGAAGTTCGCACAGAACGGGGACCTGATTCGAAAACTGGCGAGCCAGCTTCGAAAGCGTATCACGGTTCGGCCAGACCCGGACGTACTCTCGCGCCCCGAGAGTGCCCGCGAAGATATTCTCGACGTCATCCCCAACGAAGCGGGCGTGACTGACCTCGACTTCCACGCTGACACTGGGGAAGTCGTCATCGAAGCCGGAAAACCCGGAATGGTCATCGGCAAGCACGGGAGCACGCTCCGCCAGATAACACAGGAAGTCGGCTGGACGCCGGAGGTCGTCCGCACGCCCCCCATCGAATCTTCGACGGTGTCGAACGTCAGGAACTTCCTGAAACAGGAACGCGAAGACCGACGAGACATCCTAGAGAAGGTCGGCAGGCAGATTCACCGCGAGGAGATGAGCAACGAAGAGTGGGTTCGTATCACGACACTCGGCTGTTGCCGCGAAGTCGGCCGAGCGAGTTTCATCCTCTCGACGCCCGAGACGCGTATCCTCGTCGACTGCGGTGACAAACCCGGTTCCGACGACGTGCCGTACCTCCAGGTCGAAGAAGCTCTCGGCGCGGGTGCGAGCACCATCGACGCGGTGGTGCTCACCCACGCTCACCTGGACCATAGTGCGCTCATCCCGCTGTTGTTCAAGTACGGCTACGACGGCCCGATTTACACCACAGAACCGACCCGTGACCTGATGGGGCTCCTCCAGCTCGACTACCTCGACGTGGCCGCCAAAGAGGGTCGCGTTCCACCGTACGAGAGCGAGATGGTTCGAGAGGCTATCAAGCACACCATCCCGCTCGAATACGGTGACGTGACCGACATCGCACCGGACGTGAAACTCACGTTCCACAACGCGGGTCACATCCTCGGCTCCGCAGTCTCCCACTTCCATATCGGAGACGGCCTGTACAACGTCGCGTTCTCGGGCGACATTCACTACACCGACACTCGCCTGTTCAACGGAGCGGTAAACGACTTCCCGCGCGTCGAAACGCTCGTCCTCGAATCCACCTACGGCGGGCGGAACGACTACCAGACCGACCAGGCAGACTCCGAGAAGAACTTGAAGAAGATAATCAAAGAGACCTACGAGAAGGGTGGCAAGGTCGTCATCCCTGCGTTCGCGGTGGGGCGGTCACAGGAGATGATGCTCGTCATCGAGGAGGCGATGCGCAACGGCGACATTCCGACCATGCCGGTGCATCTGGACGGGATGATATGGGAGGCGACGGCCATTCACACCACCTATCCCGAGTACCTCCGCGACGACCTCCGCGACCGCATCTTCCACGAAGACGAGAATCCGTTCCTCGCCCCGCAGTTCAACCACATCGACGGCGGCGAGGACGAACGACAGGACGTCGCCGACGGCGACCCGGCAATCGTCCTCTCGACCTCCGGGATGGTCACCGGCGGCCCCATCATGTCGTGGCTCGAGCATCTCGGGGGCGACCCGGACAACACGATGGTCTTCGTCGGCTATCAGGCACAGGGAACGCTCGGGCGACGCATCCAGACCGGCTGGGACGAGATTCCGCTCAACGGACGTGGCGGGCGCAACAAGACGCTCAGCCTCGAGATGGACGTCGAGACGGTCGACGGGTTCTCCGGCCACGCGGACCGCGCTGGCCTGATGAACTTCGTCAAGACGATGAATCCACGCCCCGAGAAGGTGCTCTGTGTCCACGGTGACGAGAGTTCGACACAGGACCTCTCCTCGTCGCTCTACCACGAGTTCAACATCCGCACCTTCGCGCCGAAGAACCTGGAGACGTTCCGCTTCAAGTGAACGCTCTCGCTCGGTGCTGACGCACCTCGCTCGCCCTTTTCACGTCCACCAGTGGAAGGCTGTCTTCCCTGGGTCGATTCGTCTTTTACGAGAGAGCGAAGAATCGAGCGATTTCGTTCCGGTTTATTTATGTTTCCGCTGCGATTCGAATGGAATCCATGCCCACCGAAATCAATCGCAGGGAGGTCGAAACCCGGATGGAGCGACTCCGAGGAGAGTATAGAGACGTGCCGGTCAAAACCAGACGTGGGAACGAGCGCCCGAGGTGTTCGCGAAAGTTCTCGACCACGCCCGCGACGGCTATCTCGGCGGTGCCTATGCGTGGGTCGTGCGGCATCCTGCGGACGCGCCGTCGCTGTCTGACTCGATGCCCGAGGACGCCCGCGACGACCAGTCTCGGGTGTTGATGATTCTCAGTCGCGGGGCCGAGTCGTGGGGACTGCCTGGCGGTGGACGAGAGGACGGCGAGACGTTCGAGGAGACGGCCATTCGAGAAATCGAGGAGGAGACGAACGTTCGCTGTTCGCTCGCGGAACCGTTCTTGCTCCGACAGGCGACAGTCGTCTCCGAGGGCGACCACGACGAGCGAATCCACCTCCTGTACGTCTTTTTCGACGCCGAGTATCGAGACGGCACGATAGCGATTCAGGGCGGCGAACTCACCGGTGCGGCGTGGTTCGCAAAACCACCGGAGAAGATGCTTCCGGCGAACGAGCGGCGTGCGGAAGACTGGTGTTAGTGCTCGACGAACTCGACGAGGACGCCGTCGGTCGATTTGGGATGCAAGAAGGCCACGTCGTGGCCCCAAGCGCCGGGGCGGGGTTCTTCGTCGATGAGTTCGACGCCGTGCTCGCGGGCCGTCCCCAGCGCGCGCTCGATGTCGTCGGTTCGGAGCGCGACGTGGTGGATACCCGCACCGTTCCGGTCGAGATAGCGCGAAATCGTCCCCTCTTCGATGGGTTCGAGCAGTTCGAAGTAGCTCCCGTCGAAGTCGAGGAAGACGACCTTCAGTCCGTCGAACGTCTCCTCGTGTGCGACGGGGGCATCGAAGAGCGTTCCGTACAGTTCGGCCAGTTCGCCCGCGTCCTCGGTTGCGATTCCGAGATGGTCGATTTGCATAGGTAGACCTCACCGTGGGGCGGTATAACTCCGGTGAAACGGGAGGAGAAGAGACGGGACAGTCGTGTCGATTACACCGCCGTTCCGGCCTGGTACTCCCCGAACACGTCCCGGAGGACGGTGCAGATTTCGCCGACCGTGGCGTAGGCTTTCACCGCGTCGACGATGTAGGGCATGAGGTTGTCGTCACATTCTGCCGCCTCGCGGAGCGCGACTAACGTCTCCTCGACTCGCGTTTCGTCGCGTTCCTCTCGAACCTCGTTCAGGCTGTCTATCTGCCTGCGTTCGTCTTCCTCGGTGACCTCCTGGATGTCCATCTCGGGCTCTTCGTCCACTTCGAACTCGTTGACGCCGACGATGATTCGGTCGCCCGCCTCTATCTCCTGCTGGCGGTCGTAGGCGACGTCCTGAATCTGGCGCTGTACCCACTGGCTCTCGATAGCGGGGAGCATCCCTCCTTTCTCGTCGATGGTGTCGATGAGGTCGAACGCCTCCGCTTCGAGGTCGTCGGTGAGCGCCTCGACGTAGTAACTCCCGGCGAGGGGGTCGATGGTGTCGGCGGCACCGCTCTCGTGGGCGAGAATCTGTTGCGTTCGGAGCGCGGTTCGAACGCTCTGTTCGGTCGGGAGCGCCAGCGCCTCGTCTTTCCCGTTCGTGTGGAGGCTCTGGGTGCCACCGAGGACGGCGGCGAGCGCCTGATACGCGACGCGGACGACGTTGTTCTCTATCTGCTGGGCGGTCAGGGTCGACCCCGCGGTCTGGGTATGGAACTTGAGCTGTTTCGATTTCGGATTCTCCGCACCGAACCGCTCCTCCATGATGGTCGCCCACATCCGCCGGGCGGCGCGGAACTTCGCGGCCTCTTCCAGGATGTCGTTGTGCGCGTTGAAGAAAAACGAGAGCTGTGGCGCGAAATCGTCGACGTCCAGTCCGGCGTCGAGCGCGGCCTCGACGTACTCGATGCCATTGCCGAGCGTGAACGCCAGCTCCTGTGCCGCCGTCGCTCCCGCCTCGCGGACGTGGTAGCCCGAGATGGAGATGGTGTTGAACTTCGGCGTCTCCTCGGCGCAGAACTCGAAGATGTCGGTGATGATGCGCATCGACGGCTCCGGCGGATAGATGTACGTGTTCCGGGCGACGTACTCTTTGAGCAGGTCGTTCTGGATGGTGCCCCGGAGCTGCTCGCGGGGAACGCCTTGCTCGTCGCCGACCGCGATGTACATCGCCAGCAGGACCGAGGCGGGCGCGTTGATGGTCATCGACGTGCTCACCTCGTCCAGGGGGATGCCGTCGAAGAGCGTCTCCATATCGGCCAGGGAGTCGATGGCGACGCCCGATTTTCCGACCTCACCGGCCGACATCTCGTCGTCCGAATCGTAGCCCATCTGCGTCGGGAGGTCGAACGCGACGGACAGTCCACTCTGTCCATTGTCGAGCAGGTAGTGATACCGTTCGTTCGTCTCCGCCGCCGTTCCGAATCCGGCGTACTGGCGCATCGTCCACAGGCGGCCCCGGTACATCGTCGGGTAGACCCCCCGCGTGTACGGGTCCTCGCCCGGGAAACCGAGGTCGTCGTCGTAGTCGGTGTCGGCGACATCGTTCGGCGTGTAGAGTCGGTCGACCGTCTGGCCGTGCGTGTCGGTCGTGAACTCGGCTTTTCGCTCGCCGAACCGGTCCAGCGTGGGGTCGAGCGTCTCGTCCTCCCAGTCATCTTTCCCCCGGCGGATTTCTTCGAGGTCGTCCGCGTCGAACATTGTCTGGAATGTTGCGGGGAGACGCCTTAAGGGTTGACAGACACGTTCGATACACCGCCGAGATGGTTCTCGCTACGCGGGTGTCGGCGTGAAACTGCGCTCCCGGCGAGTCTATCGAACGCGGTCGAAGACGGTGCTCTGGCACCGACTGCACTGACGGCGGTTGCGCCAGTACGTCTTCCCGCAGGCGTTGCACTTCCAGTTCGGCGTGAGAAAGTCGGGCTTCAGAGCGTCGAAGTTCACACTCGTTCTAGGCACTCGGCAAATAAACGCCTCACGCTCGCTCCGCCCGCCGGACCAGTCCGGCGATGCCGAAGAAGACGGGGAGTGCGAGCGCCAGCGTCCCCAGCAGGAGTCCCCAGTCGGCGAGAGTGAGCACGACGGTGCCGAAATACTCCCGAAGCGGCGTGTAGAGTACCGACAGATGGAGCAACAGCGAGACGCCGACCGCCGCGAAGAGCGTCCGGTTCGAGGCCAGCGGCGTCTCTTTCAACCACCGGACCGCGTACAGTTTCCCGAACTCGAAGACGACGAACCCGGTGAACACCATCGTCATCACGTAGGGGGTCACGGCAGGTGCGCCGTCCAGCGTGAAGAACAACAGCCCCAGCATGAACAGCGTCGTCGTCGCGCCGGCCCCGACGACGAACGTCAGCATCGACCGGTCGATGACGCCGTGGTCCTGCCGGGGCGAGCGAGTCATCACGTCCTCGCTCTCGGGGTCCGCGCCGAGCGCGAGTGCCGGGAGGCCGTCCGTGAGCAGGTTTATCCAGAGCAACTGGACGGCGGGCAAGACGAGGTAGCCGAACAGCGAGGCGATGAAGACGAGAAGCACCTCGGCGAGGTTCGCACTGAGGAGGTAGGCCACGAACTTCCAGATGTTGTCGAAGATGGTTCGTCCGCGCCGAATCGCCGTCGTGATGGTCGCGTAGTTGTCGTCCAGTAGCACCATGTCGCTGGATTGTTTCGCGACGTCAGTGCCACGGATTCCCATGGCGATGCCGACGTCGGCCCCCTTCAGCGACGGCCCGTCGTTGACGCCGTCGCCGGTCATGGCGACGACCCGTTCGTTCGCCTGGAGTGCTCGCAGGATGCGAACCTTGTGCGTCGGCGTCACGCGCGCGAACACATCCACGCGCTCGACGCGCTCGCGGAGCGTCTCGTCGTCCATCGCCTCGACGTCGCTCCCGACCAGCACGTCGGACTCGACGCCGATTCGCTCGGCGATAGCGCCCGCAGTCACGCGGTTGTCGCCGGTCAACATCTTCACGTCGATGCCGGCCCGCTGGGTCGTCTCGATGGCGCTCCGGACGCTCTCCCGCGGCGGGTCCGAAAGCCCCTGCAACCCGACGAAGACGAGATTCTCGTCCGGAGCGTCCCCGTCACCCGATTCGACACCGGTCCCCTCATCCAGCGCGTCACCCGTCCCGTCGCTCGGAGTGGTCCCGTCGCCATCTCGTGGTCGATACGCGACGCCGAGGACGCGGAGTGCGTCGCTGGCGAACGACTCGTTTCGTTCCCGCACTCGTTCGCGCGTCTGCTCGTCGAGCATTTTCACCCCATCGGCAGTGAGAACCTGTGACGAACGCCCTAGAACCACCTCGGGTGCGCCTTTGACGTAGACGCCCTTCTCGTGCATCGTCACCATCCGCTTTCGCTCGGCGGAGAAGGGCAGTTCGTCGATTCGCGGGTGGGCCGACCGAAGCGCGTCCACGTCGAATCCGGCGGCGGCGGCGGCCCGCACCAGCGCCTGCTCCGTGGGATCGCCGCTCTCCGCCGTCGCGTCGTTGCACACCGCGCCGATGGTCAACAGACGTTCGACGCGCCGGTCTCCCGTGGTCCGTTCCGCGTCGAGCGTGTCGAGACTGGTGGCGCTGTGAGTGCCCGCGTCGGGGTTGCCGACGTCACGGCCGTCGACGTCGGGCGTGCTCTCACTGTGGGCGGTCGTCCCAGCCGTGCTCGTACCGAGCGCGTCTCCCTCGTACACCTCGTCGTGAACCCAGACGCGGGTCACCGCCATTCGCCCCTCCGTGAGCGTGCCGGTCTTGTCGGTACAGATGGTGTCCACCGACCCAAGCGATTCGACGACCGGCAGTCGCCGGACGAGCGCGTTCTCGTCCGCCATCCGGCGGACGCCGAGCGCGAGCGTGAGCGTCACCACGGCCGGAAGTCCTTCGGGGATGGCCGCGACGGAGAGCGAAATCGCGGTCAGTGCGGCCTGGACGAGACCGATGCCGTTCCCGACGAGCAGTGGGACGAGGAGCACCGAGAGCACGACGACGCCGATGCCGATTCGTCTCCCGAGTCGGTTCAGGTCGTGCTGGAACGGCGTCGTCCGCTCTTCTGCGGCCAGCAGTTCGGTGGCTATCGCGCCCACCTCGGTGTCCATTCCGGTCGTGACGACGACCGCACGACCCTTGCCGCGTGCGACGTTCGTCCCCCGGAAGACGAGGGAGGTTTGTTCTGCGAGTTCAGTGTCGGCAGGGAGCGTCCCCGCCTCCTTCGTGACCGGGAGACTCTCGCCCGTCAGCGCAGACTCGTCGACTTCGAGCCCCGTCGCATCGATGAGACGGGCATCGGCCGGGACGGCGTCACCTTCGCTGAGGACGACGACGTCGCCCGGGACGAGGTCTCTCGCGTCCACTTCTCGTTCCGCTCTGTCGCGCACCACGGTCGCCGTCGGGGCCGCCATCTCGCGGAGCGCGCGGACGCTCTCTTCTGCCCGATACTCCTGAACGAACCCGAAGACGCCGTTGGCGACGACGATGATGGCGATGAGTGCCGCGTCCACCGTGTGGCCCACGGCGAAGGACAGCCCCGCCGCGACGAGGAGCACCCAGATGAGTGCGCTCTCGAACTGCGCGACGAACGTCCGGACGGCGCTTCTACTCTCCTGCGTCGTCAACTCGTTACGGCCACTCGTCTCGCGCCGTCTGTCCGCGTCGGCCGACGAGAGACCGTCGGGGCCGGTGTCGAGTTCGTCGAACACGTCGGGAAGCGGTTCGCTGTGCCAGTCCACAGGGGATATCGACAGCCCACAACTATTACTGATTCCCTCTCGTCACGAACTGACCATGAGTGGGGCCGAGTTCGGGTACGTCACACCCGACAACCTGGGGTTGTTCACCGACCTGTACGAGTTGACGATGTTACAGGGCTACCACGACGCGAATCACAATCCACGAGCGTCGTTCAGCCTCTTCTTTCGATCGCTTCCGCCGGAGCGGGGCTACGTCGTCGCGGCGGGACTCGAACAGGCCATCTGTGCGTTCGAAACGCTCACGTTCGGTGACCGGGCGCTCTCGTATCTCCGCGGGCGAGGGTTCGAAGACGACTTCCTCGACAGACTCGCGAACTTCGAGTTCACGGGCGACGTGCGCGCACTTCCGGAGGGGACGCCCGTCTTCCCGAACGAACCGCTGGTGGAGGTGACCGCCCCCATCTTCCAGGCCCAGTTGTTCGAGACGGTGCTGTTGAATCAGGTCGGCTTCCAGAGTCTGGTGGCGACGAAAGCCGCCCGGATGCGAGAGGCAGTCGAACGCTACGGCGACGACCAGTCGCTGGTCGACTTCGGCTCGCGGCGCGCCCACGGAACCGACGCCGGGATGAAAGCCGCACGCGCCGCCACGGTCGGAGGGTTCGACGGCACATCGCTCGTCTCGGCGGGCGAGGCGTTCGACCTTCCCGTCTACGGGACGATGGCGCACTCGTGGGTGCAGAGCTTCGAAAGCGAGCGAGAGTCGTTCGAAACGTTCGTCGAACAGTACGGCGACGACGGCGTCTTGCTCGTCGACACGTACGACACCGTCGAGGGAGCGAAAAAGGCGATGGCGGTCGCCCGCGAGTACGACGCGACCGTCGGGGTGCGACTCGATTCGGGCGACCTCGCCGTGCTCTCGAAGGAGGTCGAGACGGTCGTCGACGACGTCCCCGTCTTCGTCTCGTCGGGTATGGACGAGTACGAGATCGCGGACTTCCTCCGCGACGGCGGTGTGGCGACGGGGTTCGGCCCCGGAACCGCGCTGACGACGAGCGGAGACGCCCCCTCGCTCGACCTCGTGTACAAACTCGTCGCGGTCGATCGCGACGGCGAGATGCACCCGAGCATGAAATTCTCGTCGGGCAAGGTCACCTACCCCCACGAAAAGAGCGTCCGACGGGTCGAACGCGAGGAGCGCGAAAGCGACGAGAGGGGAAGTGCAGGTGAGACGGGAGACGATTCGAGAGGCGGTCGATACGAGAGGGACGTCCTCGCCCTACGTGGCGAGGACGCTCCCGGCGAGGAACAACTCGTCTCCGTCTTCGAAAACGGACGGCGAGTGTACGACCTACCGGGTCTCGACGCGATCGCCGACCGCGCTCGCGAGCGACGCCGCGCGCTCCCCGCCGACTGCCGGGACCTCCGCGACCCCGGTGAGTACACGGTCGAAATCGGCGAAGGACTTCGCACGGTGACGGACGAACTTCGGGCCGAGCTCGAACGGGAATTTCGTCCCGACCAGGAGTGATGGGACCCGCAGAGTCGCTCGCAGGGGTCGTCATCTGGCTGCTCGTGCTGGCCGTCGCGGCGTTCTTCCTGAACGGTTATCTGGTCGCCGTCTCGTTCGAGGTCGTCGTCACCCTCTTCGCACTCGGTGGGGTACTCACGTTGCTGGTGTTTTTGTTTCTGGGCTACTTCTGCACCGATTCCGTTTTCTGACCCTCGATTCGCGCACAGGGGGTGACGAGGTGCGAGTGCCGAAGTGCGTTCCTGGTCGGCCGCCGACCGTCAGGCCGAGTCGGTGACGTAGCCACCTTCGACGTGGACGTCGAACGAGTCACCCGGTGATTTCGGCACGGTGAGCGTCACCGCCACGTCACGGACGTACGTTTCTCCCCGTGCGTGTTGGTCGGTCAACTCGAAAGTGGTGCGGTCGCCGTCGACCCGTAACCAGCCGGTTCCGGCGGCGGTGCCGGACACCGTCGCAGTGGCATCGGTCTGCGTGCCCGGTTTCGGCGACCCCGCCACCGAGAACGATTCTAGCGACAGTTCCGGCCCCTCCATCGAGACGGTGACCGTGGTGTCGAACGTCTCCCGGTACGTGGGCGACCGCCCGCCACCGTCTCCGCCATCGCCGCCACCGCCCGATTCCTGTGTCTGCAGTTCGACACCTAGCTCGGATTCGACGTTTCCGATTTTATTGAAGATGGTCTGGCGCTTCGACCCGGCGAAGAGCAATCCGACCAGTTCACCGGACGAATCGAGGAAGACGGGCGACCCGCTGTCACCGCCTTTCGACATCGCACCCGCGATGAGCTGGTCGCGGAGTTTGAGCGTTCCCGCCTCGCCGAAGTTCACGCGAACGCTCGCACCGACGGCCCTGACCTTGCTCTGGGTGACGCCGGTCGTTCGACCCGTCTTCGTGACCGTCTTTCCCTTGAGCGAGCGATACTCGTCGCGCCGGATGCTCGTGGGCCACGAATCGTCCAGTTCGTGGTACGCCGACGATTCCCGCTTCGGGTCCGCAGACCGCGCCGCCACGTCCACCAGCGCGCCGTCTTCGACGGGGACGTACCCGCGAAGTTCTCCCGTCTGGTCGTCGGGGAGACTGCCGCCGTCGCGCGGCGAGGGCTGGACGATGGGTTCGCCGAGGTCGGCCTCGTTGACCCGAGCGTAGACGTGGTTGTTGCTCAGTCGGACGAGGTCGCCCTTCGAGGCGGCGTCGCTCCAGTTCGCCGTCGAGGTGTCGGTCACGCGGGCGGGGTACGGCCCGGCGGTGGCCGCGGTGGATTTCGCGTTGATTTCGCTGACGCCCCCGACGACGGGGCGGTGGCGTTCCTTTCGGTCTGCCTTGGCGTCGGGCATCGGCTCCACGAGCGAGAGGGCGTCGAACCCCGTGCGCTCTTCGCCGTAACCAGCGTCTTCGACGACGACGTCGACGCCGGAGACGCGCTTTTTCACGTTGTCCTCGTCGGAGAGTTCGCTGTCGGGGAGTTTCTGGGAGACGAAGACCGTGAGCGTGTTCGTCTCCTCGTCGTACTCGACGCCGAGGACGTTCTTGCAATCGAGGAGGTCTTCGAAGTCTTGGGTGTGTGTCATGGCTGGGGTGGTCGTTTCACGACTTCGTTCGACAATATTTAGTCCTCGACGATAATAGTGCTATTGGTTCACACACGACGGCGACGCGTCGCGAACGGCACACGACGACAGACCCCTGCTTTTGCAGGCGTGACGCCCACCTGTAAACCGTTAAGTGGGACGCCGCGCGACTCTCGGGTTGGTATGAGCGACCTTCCGGACGATTTCAAATGCACGATAACCAACTGGGACTACATCTACGGCCTCTGTCGGGACGTGAGCAACCAGGTGAAAGACTCGGAGTACGAACCCGAGGTCATCGTCGCGCTCGCGCGCGGGGGCTGGTTCGCCGGACGTTGCATCTGTGATTTCCTCGGACTGGACGACCTCACGAGTCTCAAGATGGAACACTACGTCGGCACGGCCCAGAAGTCGGGGGAACCCGAAGTCCGCTATCCGATGCCGGAAGGGAGCGTCGAGGGCAAAGACGTGCTCATCATCGACGACATCGCGGACACCGGTGGGTCCATCAAACACGCCCACGAGTACGTGGCCGACCGCGACGCAGGAGAAGTCAAGACGGCGACGCTCCAACTGCTCCAGACCAGCGAGTTCGAGCCCGATTACATCGGCGAGCAACTCGAAGAGTGGGCGTGGATCGTCTACCCCTGGAACTTTATCGAGGACATGATAGACATCACCAGCGGTGCGATGGACAGGGCCGACGACGAGACGTTCACCGAAGAGGACGTCCGCCACTACCTGAACGAGTACCACGACGTAGAGCGCATCCAGATGGAAATCGCACAACCCGACCGACTGGACGAAGTGCTCGCCGAGATGGAGCGCCGGGACGTCCTCGCGCGTGAGGGCGAGGGATGGCGACTCCTCGAAAACGCGTCCGGCGTTCAGTAACCGACGGCGAAAGACGCCATCGGCGCGCCCACCGTGACGGTCGCGCTGATAGACGAGCGCAGACGTGCTGGCGCGAACCGAACCCGTGTCGTTTAGGTGACCGCCGAACGCAGTTCGCGCCATGATAGGCTTCATCGGCGGGAGCGGTATCTACGACGCACTGCCACTCGAAGACACCCGTAAAGAGCACGTGACGACGCCGTTCGGCGACCCGAGCGCGCCGGTCACCGTCGGCGAGTTGGCCGGGAAGGAAGTGGCGTTCGTGCCCCGCCACGGGCCGGACCACCAGCATACGCCCACGGAAGCGCCGTACCGGGCGAACGTCTACGCGCTGAAGGAACTCGGCGTGGAGCGAATCCTGGCGAGCAACGCGGTCGGCAGTCTCCGCGAAGAGCTACCACCGCAGACGCTCGTGATTCCGGACCAGATATTCGACCGGACGAAACACCGGACGCCGACGTTCTTCGGGGACGGCATGGTCGTCCACATGCCCTTCTCAGACCCGTACTGTCCGCACATGGTTTCGCATCTCTCGGCAGCCAGCGACGAGGCGACCGACGCGAACCACGAATCGGGCGGTACCTACGTCTGCATCGAAGGACCGCAGTACTCGACGCGCGCCGAAAGCGAGTTCTACCGCGCACAGGGGTTCGAGATAATCGGCATGACCGCGATACCGGAAGCGAAACTCGCCCGCGAGGCCGAGATGTGTTACGCGACCGTGGCGGGCGTCACCGACTACGACGTGTGGAAAGAAGACAGCGAGGTCACCCTCCAGGAGGTGCTCGACAATGCCGCGAAGAACGAAACGGCGATCAAAGAAGTGGTCGAGCACGCAATCCGGACGATGCCCGACGAGCGCGAGTGCGACTGCGGACACGCGCTCTCCGGCACCATCAACACGCCGACGGAGGCCATCCCGGACGAGAAGCGCGAGAAGGTCGAACTCCTGGCTGGCGAGTATCTCTGAGTTCGTCCTGATACCATCACGGTTTTCGACTCGTTACCCTCTGGTTCCCAACTCTCTTCACGTCCGCTCTAACGCAGGGTTTTAGCCCCGGTCACGAGACCTACCTACCATGGACGAAACGCTCACCATGACGCCGGGACCGACCGCGGTTCCCGGGGACGTACGAGAGGCGATGGCCCGTCCCGCCGTCAACCCTGACGTAGATCCGTCGTTCGCGTCGTACTACGAAACCCTGTTAGACAAACTGGCGCGCGTCTACGACACCGACGACGAGATGGTCGTCCTCGGCGGCGAGGGAATCCTCGGTCTCGAAACCGCCGTCGAGTCCCTCGTCGCGCCCGGCGAGAAGGTGCTCTGTCTCGCCAACGGCCTGTACGGCGACGGTTTCGCGGACTTCGTGGAGATGGCCGGGGGCGAGGCCGTCGTCCATAGCGCAGAATACACCGAAGGGTTCGACGCCGACGCGGTGGCGTCGCTGGTCGAATCGGAGGAATTCACCGCCGCGACGATGGTCCACTGCGAGACGCCGACCGGTCTGCTGAACGATTTCGAGGAGATTCTGGCAACCCTGCAGGAGGCGGGCGTGCTCACTGTCGTCGACGCCGTCTCTTCGCTCGGCGGGACGGCGGTTCCGGTCGAACATATCGACGTCTGTCTCGGCGCTTCCCAGAAGTGTTTTAGTTCGCCGCCCGGCCTGACGACGCTCTCGGTGAGCGACGCGGCGTGGGAGAAAGTCGAGGAAACCGAGCAGGATTCCTTTTACACCAGTCTGGAGCCGTGGCACGACCCGGACTTCTCGTTTCTCCCCTACACCCACCTCGTCTCGAACCTGTACGGGCTGGAAGCCTCCCTCGACCGGATTCTGGACGAAGGACGACAGTCGGTGTTCGACCGCCACGAGCAGACGGCGGAGCGTTGCCGAGAGCGTGGCCGCGAGGTGGGACTGGAACCGTTCCCCGGGACCGAGTCGCTCTGTTCACCGACCGTCACGGCGTTCGAGATGGAGGGCCGGGCGAGAGAGGTTCAACAACGACTTCACGACGACCACGACATCCTCGTCGCGACCGGACTCGGCGAGATGGCAGACGACATCCTGCGCGTCGGGCACATGGGCTACAACGCACAGGGAGAGTGCGTCGAGAAGACGATGGACGCACTGGAGACGGTCCTCGCGTAGTCGGCTTCAGGCAGTTAGTCCGCGAGCAGTTCCGGCGTCTCTTCTTCTTTTTCGGCACCGCGAGCGTCCTGTACCCAGAGGTCACCGAACAGGTCGTCCTGGTCGAGAGTGAGGAATCCGCGGTGGGCCAGAAACAGCAGCGCGAGATAGGTTTCGACTCGTGTCGGGCCGACACCGTCGATTTCGGCGTACAACACTTCGGTTCGCCCGGCTTCGTACTGCGTGACGAGTGCGGACTGCACGTCGTCGATGACCGTCTCGATGTCCTCGTCGTGGGTCGTGCCGGTCACGTCGGACTCGGTCGGTTCGTCGTCGAATCGCATGTCGTCGCCCGAGTGGTAGTCTAAGGTCTGTGTCCCCCGACGGAACCCCTTCGGGGAGTTGCTCGTGTCGTACGTTCGTGACTCTTTCCACCACGACCCGCGCTCGCGCTCGCGCAGGTCGCGGACGAGTTCGTCCAGCGTCTCTGGATTTCCGCGAGCGTGTTTGCGCTCCAGTCGGCGCTCCATCTCGTCTTCGAGCGACTCCACGGGGTCGAAACCATCCGCGTCGTCCATGGCCATCGGGGCTTCCCACGGTTCGGGTTCCTCCTGTTCGGGTTCGTCGTCCGTGAGGAGCGCGTCGCTTTTCATCCGCAGGAGGACGCTCGCGTAGAACAGCGCGCGCCCCGACGTGCGGAGGTCGGCCTCGTCCAATCGCGCGAGGAACTTGTCCGTCACCTCTACGATGTCGATGTCCCACGGTTCTATCTCGCCTTCCTCCGCGAGTTGGACGAGCAGTTCGACCGGTTCCACTTCGTCGTCGGTCTCGTCGGGCCGGTTCTCGGGAGTGATTCCATCAATCATCGGCGGGTACCTCCTGTTCGCCGTCTAATCGAATCCCCGTCACGCTGCTCACGTTGTCGCCCTGCATCG
The DNA here is from genome assembly GCF_054177595.1 of Haladaptatus ordinarius. Classification (NCBI taxonomy): domain Archaea; kingdom Methanobacteriati; phylum Methanobacteriota; class Halobacteria; order Halobacteriales; family Haladaptataceae; genus Haladaptatus; species Haladaptatus ordinarius. Next base: position 192,368 of record NZ_JBPEHH010000001.1, read on the forward strand.
TCACGCCGATGGCCCGCTCGGAACGGTCGAGCATGGCCGACCGATGCGAGACGACGACGAACTGGGCGTCGCCCGCGAGTTCGTCCACCATCTCGCCGACGCGCTCGGCGTTCACCGCGTCCAGGAAGGCGTCCACCTCGTCCAGCGCGTAGAACGGCGCGGGGTTGTATCGCTGGATGGCGAAGATGAACGCGAGGGCGGTCAGCGACTTCTCGCCCCCGCTCATCGCGTCGAGCCGCTGAACGGGTTTGTCGCCGGGTTGGGCTTTCATCGTCAGGCCGCCGTCGAAGGGGTCGTCGTCGTTCTCGAGGAACAGTTCGCCCGACCCCGCCGAGAGGCGCGTGAAGATGTCCTGGAAATGTTCGTCGATGGCGTCGAAGGCGTCCATGAACGTCGCTTTCTTCTGGGACTCGTAGGAGTCGATTCGTTCTCGGATGCCGTCGCGCTCTTCGACCAGCGTCGCCTTGCGCTCTTTCAGGTCGTTTAAGTCGCTCTCGACGTCGTCGTACTCGTCGATAGCGAGCATGTTGACCGGTTCGAGCGCTTCCATCTGGCGTTCGAGTCGGTCGATGTTCTCGCGCACCTCGTCGTGGTCGGGGACCGCCTCGGGGTCGTACTCGCCGACCTCCTCGCGGAGTTCGGCCACGTCCGCTTCGAGACGGTCCGCGCTGCGTTCTAAACTCTCCAGTCGGTTCTCGACCGCTTCGACCTGCTGTTGCTGGTCGTCGCGTTTCGCTCTCGCGTCCTGAAGCTCCTCTTTCAGCTCGCTCCGTTCGTCTTTGAGTTCCGCGAGTTCCTCTTCGAGTTCCTCGACCGCCTCGCGTTTCTCTTCTAACGTCTCCTCGCGGTCGGCAATCTTCGCTTCGAGTTCCTCGATGCGTTCTTCTTGCTCGGCTTTCCGATTCTGTGCGGATTCGATGTCGTCGTGGAGGTCGTCGATGGCGTCTTCGGCGTACTGCTTTTCGAGTTGCAGTTCGTTCAGCCGACCGTCCAGTTCGTCCATCCGGTCTTCGAGCGCGTCGATATCCTCTCGCACGTCGTCGGCCTCGCTCGTCAACTCGGGAATCTTCGAGTCCGCGAGTTCGGCTTCGAGTTCCGCGATGTCGCGCTCGATGTCGGCGATCGTCTCGTCGTGCGCCGCGACGTCCGCTTCGAGTTCCTCCATCCGGTCGTTGACCGATTCGCGCTCGGACTGGAGCTCCTCTATCTCCGTTTCGAGCGAGTCGATTTCGTCCTCGATGGATTCGAGTTCGTCCTCCTTGCGCTCGATGTCGTTCTCGATAGAGCGCACCTGGTCTTTTGCGTCGCTCTGGCGGTCGCGAGCGTCGTCCAGCCGTTCTTCGACACCGGTGATGGACTCGCGAATCGACTGGCGTTCGTCTTCTAGCTCGTTTATCTGCCGGGCGACGCGCTCCAGTTGTCCCTTGCCGGAGGCCGAAAAGGAGTACCGCGACCCGCTGGTCGAACCGCCGGTCATCGCGCCGCTCTTCTCGACGAGTTCGCCCGACAGCGTGACGAGACGGAAATCGCCCATCAGTTCGCGGGCCGTCTCCATGTCCTCGACGACGAGCGTGTCGCCGACGATGTAGGAGAACACGACCGAATACTCCGAATCAAAGTCGATGAGGTTGTACGCGAAATCGACGACGCCCGGCACGTTCGGCGCGGACGGAAGCCCCCGGTCGCGCATCTTCGTGATGGGGAGGAAGGTCGCACGTCCCGCGTTTCGCCGCTTGAGATACTCGATACACTGCTGGCCGACGTCGTCGTCGTCGACGACGACGTGCGCCATTCGGCCGCCCGCCGCCGTCTCGCAGGCGGTCGCGTACTGCTGGCTGACACTGCCTATCTGGGCGACCGTCCCGTGGACGCCGCCCATCTCTGCGTTCAGGATGGTCGAGACTGCTCGTCCGTAGGAGGAATCGCCGCTCTCCTGTGCGCGAGCGTCGAGTTCGGCGTACTCCTGTTGTTTCGACTGGAGTCGGTCCTCGACGGCGTCGAGGTCGGACTGGAGTTCGCGTTTCTCGGCTTTGAGGTCGGCGACCACGTCCTCTATCTGCTCGGCGTTCCGTTCGGCTTTCAGCAGTTCGTCCGCGAGGTCTTGCAGTTCGGTTTCGAGTTCGGGGATGCGCTCGCGGGCCACGTCGAGTTCGTTTTGCTTTTCGTTCACCGCGTTCGAGCGCCGTCGCGCCTCGTCCAGCAACCGGTCTTTTTCGCGCTGGCACTCGTTTTTCTCACTCTTTTCCTCTTCGAGGGCCTTTTTCCGCTCGGCGAGGTCGGCTTTCACCTCGTCGTACTCGGTATCGACGTTCTCGATTTCCGCTTCGATGTCGGCGAGTTTGGCCTCCTTCGTCCCGATGTCGCCCTTGACGGAGGCTTTCTCGATTTTGATGTCGCGGATGTCGCCGTCCAGTTCGTCGACCGTATCCTGTTTGCGGTCGATTTCGACGAACGCCTGTCTCCGTCGATTTTCGGCCTCCTGAATCTTCTCTTCGGCCGACTCTATCTTGTCTTCGAGGCGGGCGATTTCACCTTTGACCTCCTCGATTTCGCTCTTGATGGCGAGCTGTTCGTCCTCACCTTTGCGCTCGATTTCGGTGTTGAGTTCCTCTAGCTGGTCTTCGAGGCGGACGACGCGACCCTGTCGCTCGTCTAACTCGCGCTGGAGGGAGACGAGTTCTTCCTTGCGGCTCTCGATGTCGTCTCGGGTGGCCTCCAGGTCTGCGCGTTTCTCTTCGAGTTCCGCCGCCTTCAGGTAGCCTTCGTACTCTTGTTTCTCGTCGCGGAGGCCCTGATATTCGAGCGCCGTCTCGCGCTCGTCGCGCAGTTGGTCGAGGCGGTCTTCTTTCTCCTCGATGCGCAGTTCGGCTTCTTCCACGCGGTCTTTGACGACTTCGAGTTCCTCCAGTGCGTCTTCTTTCTTCGCGTCGAACTCCGCGACCCCCGCAATTTCGTCGATGATTTCGCGGCGCTCGTACGGCGTCATGTTGATGATGCCGGTCACGTCGCCTTGCATGACGACGTTGTACCCCTCCGGCGTCACGCCCGCCTGCGCGAGCAGGTCCTGGATGTCCGAGAGATTGACCGAGCGACCGTTCAGGTAGTAGTAGGAGTAGTAGTTGTCCTCGGTTTCCTTGACCCGACGTTTGATGGTAATCTCGTCCACGTCGCCGACGTTGTCCGTTCCGGCGGCGTTGACGACCTGCGACCGGTCTAACGTGCCATCGGAGTTGTCGAGCACGACCTCCACGGATGCTTCGAGCGGGCCGCTTCGTTCCGCCTCGCCCTCCTCGTAGCCGGGGTTGTAGATGAGGTCGGTGAGCTTCTCGGCGCGGATGCCTCGCGTTCGAGCGAGTCCGAGCGCGAAGAGGACGCTGTCGATGATGTTACTCTTGCCGGAACCGTTTGGCCCCGTAACGACGGTGAAGTCCTCGTAGAACGGAATCTCGGTCTTTCTGCCGAAGCTCTTGAACTTGTCGAGGACGAGCGATTTGATGTGCATGGATTGCCCGTGGAGGAGTCCCTACGCCACGATGATGTCGTCGGTCGGTTCGGACGCCTCGTCGTCTTCTATTTCCTCGTTGGACTCGTCGGTTTTAGCCTCTTCGGCCTGCATCGTTTCCTGTTCGGACTCCAACTCTCGGAGTCGCTGGTTCGCGTCCACCAGTTCCTCCGTGAGACCACGAATCGTCGCTTCGAGTTCTTCCACCCGCGATTCGAGTGACTCGATTCGGTCGCGCTGGCTAGTCATATCATGTATGCGTCACGGTTTCCTCATAAAGGTGCGTCAGACACTCGGCAGACAGTGGCCCGGAGACGAACCAATCGGAGCGAACGTCGAACGCCAGTTCGACTCGAAACTGACGAGTTTCCGCGTTGTTCGGCCCGTCCCGTAGGTTTTTAACGCGTACCGCACCAACCAACCAGCAATGACTGCTCAGGCTGTCCAGGAGGGTGAGCTCGTGGCCGTCATCGGTCTCGAGATTCACATCCAACTGGAGACGGACACGAAGATATTCTGTGGCTGTTCGACGGACCAGGACGACGCGGAGCCGAACACGTACACCTGCCCGGTCTGTCTCGGACTCCCCGGTGCGCTACCCGTACTGAACGAGGCGGCCGTCGAGTACGCCGTCAAGGTCGGGAAGGCCATCGACGCCGACATCCCCGAGGAGACGCGCTTTCACCGGAAGAACTACTTCTACCCCGACCTCCCGAAAGGATTCCAGATCACGCAGTACGACGCCCCCATCTGTCAGGACGGCGAACTGGAGTTCAGACACGAAGGCGAGACTCGAACCGTCGGTATCCACCGCGCGCACCTCGAAGAAGACCCCGGTAGCCTCCGCCACGTCCGCAACGGCAGCGGCGACGTCGAAACCCGCACCGTCGGTATCGACCGGGCGGACTACACCCTCGTCAACTACAACCGCGCCGGAACGCCCCTGATGGAAATCGTCACCGAACCCGACTTCCGCGCACCCGGCGAGGCCGTCTCCTTCCTGGAGAAACTGGAAGAGGTGCTCGAGTATCTCGGTGCGTTCGACTCCACGCGGGACGGCAGTCTGCGCGTGGACGCGAACCTCTCGCTCGTGTCCGCCGGGGACGTGAACGAGGACGGGTCTATCTCGGACGACGTGCTGGCGGACGCGAACCGAACCGAAGTGAAGAACATCTCCAGTCACAAGGGCGCAGAGAGCGCCCTCGCCTACGAGGAGAGCCGTCAGCGGAACCTCGTCCGACGCGGGAAGGCGGTCCAACAGGAGACGCGCCACTTCAACGAGACGCACGGGTCGACCGTCTCGATGCGCTCGAAAGAAGAAGAAAAAGACTACCGCTACTTCGGCGAGGCCGACCTCCCGCCCTTGCAGGTTAGCGACTGGAAGGAGAAACTCGAGATTCCGGAACTGCCGGACGCCCGGAGAGAACGTTTCCGCGAGGAGTACGGCCTGAGCAGAGAGGCGGCGAGCAAACTCACGTCGAGCAAGCAGGTCGCGGACTTCTACGAGGACGTGGCCGAGGAGTTCGACCCGGACCTCGCGGCGACGTGGGTCGCCGACAACTTGCTCGGGGAACTCAACTACCGCGACATGGAGATTACGGACGTGGAGGGGCGACTGGACGAGTTCACGACGCTCGTTCGGCTCGTCGCCGAGGGCGAGATTACGGTCAAGAACGCAGAAGAGACCGTCCTCCGCGAGATGCTGGACGAGGGCGACGACCCCGAGACGATTATCGACCGCGAAGGTCTCGGCAAGGCAGATACGGGCGAGGTCGAGCAGGCAGTACAGGAAGCCATCGACGAGAATCCGGACACGGTCGAAGATTACCACGCCGGAGAGGACGGCGCCATCAACTTCCTCGTCGGGCGGGTCATGCAGAAGACCGGCGGGAGCGCAGACCCCGGAAGCGTGAACGGGATGCTTCGTGAACGGTTGGACGAATAGAGAGTCAGGTCACTTCCCGGAGAAGGTACTGGAACTCCCGGTGGTCGGTCGGTACGGGTGCGTCGTCTAACTCACGTTCGACCGCCCGCATTTCGGCTTCTATCTCGACGACCGCAGCGTTTGCCTCCGACTCCCCGATAGGGGGTTCAGCAACGAGCACGGCTTGCTTGGCCGCCAGCGAGTAGTATCGGTTCAGCGTGTCGGCGTACGCAGCTCGTTCGTGGAGTCTTTCTACCGTCTCGCGGAGCGTGTCGCCGTCGACTGGTTTGGTGATGTACTCGTCGAACGGCATATTCACGATGTCGTAACTCGGCGCGACGGCGGTCAGCATCGCCACGCGGCAGTCGTACCCACGCATCCGAAGCTCCGATAGAACCTCGTCGCCGCTCATACCCTGCATCTTCCTGTCGAGAAGAACGACGCTCACTTCGTCCGCGTGGCGTTCGAGGAGGGACAGTGCTTTTTCGCCCCCGTTCGCGACGAACACGCGGTACTGTGAGAGCCACGCTTCGTACAGCGACGTGACCGCAGACTCGTCGTCTACGACGAGCACGTCGATGTCGGCGTCGGACATGTCGTTGTCCCGTCTATCTGTGAGCCGTTGTGTCGCTGCTGTGTCGTCTGTCTCCAGATTGAATTTCTCTTCTTTCATGCTTCTAACTCGACGGTGAGGTAAGAACGGACGAACTCCAGTACGGGCAACGGTACCTCTGGGGTCGTTATCCTCGAACCGCACGCGCCCTCGTATATATTCATCATTATCTAAGCAAAATAAAGACCGAATCCGAGCGTGTCACCCGCATCGGTCGTCATGTCTCGCTCGAAGACGGTCTCTTTCAGCGTGTCGGGGATACCCGGGCCGTTGTCGGTGATACGGAGTGTAACCACGCTATCACCAGACGAGATAGAGACCCCGATTTCGGGTGCTCCGGTATCGTTGTGGACGACCGCGTTCAGCAGGATGTTTTCGACAACCTCGGTGACGAGGTCGTCGCTCTGCACCCAGAATTCGGCGTCGGTGTCGGTGGTCACCGAGATCGGCTCGTACGTGTTGCGGACTTTAGCTACCTTCCGCTCGACCAGTGCCGTGAGGTTCACCGCTCTGAGCGTCTCCGCGTCGGTGTCGGTCACCGCGTCGATGGCTGAGCGAGTGCGTTTGGTGAGTTCGGTCATGTCGGTGGCTCACTCCTGGATTCGGTGGAGATACGCTTTACCCGAAGGACCGACGTGGTCTTCCAACAGGTCGGCGTTCCCACTGACGACCATCATTCCGTTCAGTATGTCGTGACGGAGGATGCCGTTGAAGAACTCGATCTGTTGCGTGCGTTCCGCCAGGCGTCGCTAGCTCTCACGGAGTTCCCGCTCCCCCTCTAGCCAGTCCAGTGCGGTCTCCGTCGCAATCGAGAGAAGCGTCACGAACCGGATGTCGTCGGCGTCGGTGTAGCCGTCGTGGTCGTCCGGCGAGCCGACGCCGAAGACACCGTGGTCACCGAGCGGGAGCACGAGCAGTTTCTCGACGGGAAGGTCGATGTACAAATCGAAATCGGCGTCACCGGACTCGTAGACACGGCTTTCGCTGGAATCGAATACGTCCCACACGACGCTGCTGCACCGCGGAACGACGAAACCGCGGTCGGCGTGGGTTTCGAGAGCGTCGCTCGACACAGCAGAGCTCAGCACGTCGTCGTCCGAGTCGTAAAACATGACTCCAGCGTACGGGTACTCGAGCACCTCGTCAGCCGTTGCGACCGCGATATCGGCTATCGACACCGCATCTTCGGCCTCGATGAACTGCCGGGTTGCCGATTGAAGCGCTTCGAGCGTCTCCTCACGTCGTTTCTGGATGGTGATGTCCCTGAGAACTACGAGCCGACCACGCAATATGTCGTGGTGGTCGTGAAACGACGTGCACTCTGGGTCGTAGACGCGCCGCGTGCCGCCGTCGGTTCGCACGTCGCCCGGGAGTGCGACGAACACGTCCTCGGCTCGTATCGCGTCTAGCAGCCCCGAAATCACCGATTCGAGTGGTTCACCCCTGACCTCTTCGTCTCCGTTCTCGCCATCGAACAATGCCTCGGCCGCACGATTGTAATCGACGACGACGTCGTTCTCGTCGAGGACGACGACCGGGTCGCTCATCTCTTCCAGAAGGACGTCGCTCGCGAGGGGAGCGACGCTCAGGAAGTCATAACGGTACAGTGCCCACCAGATGACGAACCCAGTCCCCACGAAGAACACCGGCGTGAGGTTGAGGTCGGGATGCGGACTCAGTCCGGCGAGAGAGAGAAAGGACGTTGCCGAGAATCACGAGGAAACTGCCACCGATTGTGACATCCTCCCCGTCGTAAACGACGGGGCTTCCCCGCACAGGAGGAAACCCGCCCCGGTGCCGAGCAGGTTTCAGGACCGTCTCTTTCGGCGTCAAAGGCGCGGGTTTCACGCCACCGTTCTTCCGAAAGCGTCCTGTGGCACTGCCACGGGTGCTCCCATCGCCAAGCATGTCATCGCCAACGGTTTTCAACCGTTGTCTCTCACCCAAGGCGTCAACCTCGCGGTCGAAGGCGGTTCGGTCACACTTAGCCGCCCAGTGGGTCGGTTTACCGTGCTTGCGAACGACGCGACCCCGCAACCGGTCACAGAACCGGCCCGTGGGAACCGACGCCCCGAAATATTCAGGACGCTGGTTTCAGCGCGTCTCGTACTTCCGTGCAAGTGCCGGAAGCCGACGTAACCCTTGATATAAGGTACGTCACGGTGTGTACTAAGCGTTTGGGTTTCGGCCAACAACCGACGCCGATTGCGTAATCGAGTGACACGATTCACGCCCGCCGTAAACGGCGGGATTCCCTCGCTGTTTAAAGATGGCACCGGCCTGTCGCCGAAATGGCGAACGCGTCCGTACGTAGAAGTTGAGCAACAGAAGAAAGCCGGTCAGCATAATCGCGTAGACGATAGCGACCTGTCCCCACGCGACCCACGTCAATCGTCGCGTGAACGAGCGTCAACGACCCGAACGAGGCGGGCGCTACGTCGGTGAACAGTAGCCCGTGGTACGAATTCGTAAACGCGAGCGCCGTGTAGACGGCCGCTTCGAACCAGAGCAGTGCCCACATCGTGCGCGAAAACCGGTCGCCGTAGCCGGTGTAGGCCACGGTGAAACGCAACCACTGAATCGTCACGACGTGAACCACACCGACGACGAACGGCCAAAGGGCCAGTGCCACCTGAAACGACGGACTGGTCAGAACGAACACGTACGATGTACACCAGACGCCGGTTGCGACCAGGAGTCCGGTGTAGGAACGCCCTGCTGGCGTCTCCCCGTACCGCCACGCGACGTAAGCGAGACTGAATCCCATGATGGCGCCCGCGACTATCAACACGAACGCTACCGTGGCGACGAAAGAGGAGTCGTGGAGCAGATATACACCTCAGTATAATTTTATGATATATATATAACGGTTCGATCAGAATTCTCTTCCCTGAGAATTTTCGGCGAATAAATTTCTTTTGGATGGCTTCATTTAACGACGGCTGGTAGAGAATACGTCAGTCGACCGGGGTGACGGCGGGTTCCGACTCGATGACGCCTCGTCGCCAGTGACCGAGACTGAACCAGGCCACGCCCACGACGAACGACCCGAGGGCCGATATCGACCACGCCCACCAGAGACCGCCGACGCCCCACGCCAAGCCAGAGACGACGACCGGCCCGATTTGCACCGTCCACTGGTAGGCGAACAAGAGTGCGAGAGGGATGCGGAGCATCCAGCGCGAGAGAAACGAGAGCGCCATCGCAACCCGCGTGTCACCTGCACCGCGAAAGCCACCCTGAATCACCATCAGGCCGCCGAAGAAGGAGAGAAACGGTCCGATGACGTAGAGGAAATTGACGCCCTCGGCGACGACGTTCGAGTCGGCGGTGAACACTCGCATCCAGACGGTGGGGAACGCGACCATCAACCCACCGGCGGCGAAGAGGACGCCTAAGGTTCCGACGGTCGCTTTCCACGTCACTTCGGCGGCCCTGTCGGGGGTCTTCGCGCCGAGGTTCTGGCCTACGCCCGTCGCGGTCGCCTGCCCGACCGCACCGGAGATCGTCCACGAGACGGACATCATCCGGACGCCGATACCGTACGCGGCGGTGGGGACCGGGCCGAATCGAGCGACCAGCGCAGCCATCGCCACGGCGGCGAAACTCCTGGCCGCGCCGTCGATGGTCGCCGGATAGCCGATGGAGACGAGTTTCTTCAACACCGGCCAGTCCGGGCGCAGGTCGCCGAGTCGGAGCTGGATGCCCCAGTCGCCACGGACGAGAACGTACACACCGACGACGGCCGTGAACACGCGAGCGACGAGCGTGGCGACCGCCGCCCCGCGAGTTCCCATGGCCGGGAACGGCCCGTATCCGAGGATGAGCAAGGGGTCGAGCACGACATTCAGCCCCGCCGAGAGCACCATCAGCCACATCGCGGTTCGGGTGTCGCCAGCGCCACGGAGGACGGCACGGAAGACGAAAAAGAGGAACGTGAACGGAATCGAGAGAAAGAGCACTTCGATGTACTGGAGTGCCTCAACGAACACCGCTCCCTCCGCGCCGACGAGTGAGAGGAGAGGGCGTCGAAAGGCGTAGCCAACCGACGCGAGGACGACGCCGAGGAGGACGGTCAGCAGGGTCGTCTGGGCGACGACGTTGTCCGCCGCACGGTCGTCGCCGGCGCCGACGTGCTGAGAGACGAGGGCGACCGACCCTGCCGTCAACCCCATCGCCAGCGAGACGAACAGCCACGAGGTCGGAAACATGAGCGAGACGGCGGCGACGGCCGCCGTGCCGACGTGACCGACCCAGAACATATCTGCGAGGTTGTAGAACGTCTGGAGGAGATTCCCGACGACCAGCGGCCACGCGAGGCTCATTAGTTTCGGCGTAATTGCGCCAGCAGTCATATCGACGCGGCTATCGGCTCGTCGAGACACGTTTGCATCGCCACATTGGTCGAACAGGTCTTAAACGCACGTGTTTCGGGTGCTCTCTGCCGGATTTCCCAGTGGCCGATGACGAACAGAATCGCGGTGTTAGTGGTCGTTCGAGGACGGAAACGTCGGCTTCACTGGCAGATTTCGCGGAGCACGTGCTGAAACTCGCGGTGGTCGCCAACGAGCGTACGGCGGACGGTCTCGATTTCAGCTTCGAGCGAGACGAATTCCTCGTTCTGACTGAGTTCCTCGCGGGGACGCTCGGCCACGAGGTTCGCCTGCTTCGTGACGAGCGAGTAGTAGTGTGCCAGTCGGTCCTTGTACCGTGCTCGGTCGTAGAGCGACCGTACCGTCTCCCGAAGCGTGTCGCCGTCGACGGGTTTCGTGACGTACTCGTCTAACACCGTATCGAGGATATCGTAATCGGGTGCGACTGAAGTTATCATGGCGATTCGACAGTCGTACTCACGCTCGCGGATGGCTCGGAGCACTGCGTCGCTGGATAGTTCCGGCTTCTTTCGGTCCAGAAGTACCACGTCGATTTGCTCGGCGAGACGGTCGAGTCTCGCAAGTGCTTCGGCTCCGTCGTTGGTGGTGTACGTACGAAACTCCGATAGCCGCTCTTCGTATAAATCGGTGACCGCCGACTCGTCGTCGACGATGAGGACGCTCACAGCCTCTGGCACGGTCATGTTTTCACTAACACTCCACGAAGAGTAATCAATAACCAATTATATATTTTGATTTATAATGACGTCAGACATGAGTTTAGATCCATTATTGTTGACACCACGAGAGACTGCCGAGGGTGCGACGATGACCTAAATGTCAGAATTGTTTCTAATATCTCGGAATATGACACAGCGCTTCTTCTCCGACCGGCCCGAATAATCAGGAGACTGCACCGTAGTCGAGCGATTCTCGTCGGCCGTGGTTTTCGCTGGCGAAACGTTTACCAGCGCCATGCCCGTAGCCGAGGGCGATGACTGACGCGAACCGGGGTGAGAGCTAAGTGGAACTCATCATCACCGAGAAGGACAACGCTGCGCGCCGAATCGCCGACATTCTCTCCGGCGGGAGCGCAGACGCCGACCGACAGAACGGCGTCAACGTCTACAAGTGGGGCGGTAAGCGATGTATCGGTCTATCCGGCCACGTCGTCGGGGTGGATTTCCCCCCGGAGTACAACGACTGGCGCGACGTGGAACCGGTCGAACTGATCGACGCAGACATCGAGAAACAACCGACCAAAGAGAACATCGTCCGCACGTTGCGCCTGCTCGCACGCGACGCGACGCGTGTGACGATTGCAACCGACTACGACCGCGAGGGCGAACTCATCGGGAAAGAAGCGTGGGAACTTGTCCGCGAGGTGAACGAGGACGTTCCGGTCAATCGAGTCCGGTTCTCCTCGATTACCGAAAACGAGGTCAAATCCGCCTTCGAGAACCCCGACGAACTCGACTTCGACCTCGCGGCGGCGGGTGAAGCGCGCCAGATAATCGACCTCATCTGGGGTGCCGCGCTGACCCGGTTTCTCTCGCTCTCTGCGAGACAGCTCGGCAACGACTTCATCAGCGTCGGACGAGTACAAAGTCCGACGCTCAAACTCATCGTCGACCGAGAGCGCGAGATTCAGGCGTTCGATCCCGAAGACTACTGGGAACTGTTCGCCGACCTCCGAAAAGCGAAAGAGGAGTTCGAAGCGCAGTACTTCTACCGCGACGAAGACGACAACGAGGCAGAACGGGTCTGGGACGAGGACGCCGCCGAAGAGGCCTACGAGACGCTCCGGAAAGCGACCGAGGTGATAGTCGAGCGCGTCTCGCGCCGGACGCGAACCGACGATCCGCCCGCGCCATTCAACACCACGCAGTTCATCCGCGCGGCCGGCAGTCTCGGCTACTCAGCCCAGCGCGCGATGAGCATCGCGGAGGACCTCTACACCGCCGGCTACATCACCTATCCGCGAACCGACAACACGGTGTATCCGGACGACCTGGACCCCGAAGAACTGCTCGACACCTTCGTCGGGGACTACCACTTCGGCGACGACGCCGAGAGTCTTCTGGAGCGAGACGACATCGAACCGACCGAGGGCGACGAAGAGACCACCGACCACCCGCCCATCCACCCGACCGAGGACGTCCCGACGAAAGGCGAGTTGAGCGACGACGAGTGGGAGGTCTACGAACTCGTCGTGCGACGCTTCTTCGCCACCGTAGCCGACAGCGCGAAGTGGGAACACCTCAAGGTGGTCGCAGTGGTGTCCGACCTCTCGCTCAAAGCCAACGGGAAGCGACTGCTCGAAGCGGGCTACCATGCGGTCTATCCCTACTTCAACACCAGCGAAAACTACGTGCCGAACGTCGAGGAGGGCGAGACGCTCGACGTGACCGACACGCGAATCGAGGAGAAACAGACCCAACCGCCCCGTCGATACGGCCAGTCGCGGCTCATCGAGACCATGGAGAAGATGGGCATCGGGACGAAATCGACACGCCACAACACCATCCAGAAGCTCTACGACCGGGGCTACCTCGAGAGCGACCCGCCGCGACCGACCCGACTCGCACAGGCGGTCGTGGAGGCCGCAGAAGATTACGCCGACCTCGTGGTGAGCGAGACGATGACCCGCGAACTCGAAGAGGACATGACCGCCATCGCCCAGGGCGACGCGGAGTTAGACGAGGTCGCAGACGAATCCCGGACGATGCTGGCGCAGGTGTTCGACGACCTGGAGGAATCGCGCGAGGAGATCGGCAAACACCTCCAGCAGTCGTTGAAAGAGGACAAGACACTCGGTCCGTGTCCGGAGTGTGGCGAAGACCTGCTCGTCCGCCAGAGCAGACGCGGGTCGTACTTCGTCGGCTGTGACGGCTACCCCGACTGTACGTACACGCTGCCGCTGCCGAACAAGGGCAAACCACTCCTCCTGGACGAGACGTGCGAGAAACACGACCTGCGAGAGGTGAAGATGCTCGCCGGACGCAGCACCTTCGTCCACGGCTGTCCGCTCTGCAAGGCCGAAGAGGCCGAGGAAGAAGAAGACCGCGTCATCGGCGACTGCCCCGAGTGCGGCGACGAACACGGAGGCGAACTCGCCATCAAACACCTCCAGAGTGGTTCGCGACTGGTCGGCTGTACGCGCTACCCGGACTGTGAGTACTCGCTTCCCCTCCCGCGCCGGGGGGACATCGAGGTGACCGACGAGTACTGCGAGGAACACGACCTGCCGGAACTCGTCGTCCACAGCGGCGACGACCCGTGGGAACTCGGCTGTCCCATCTGTAACTACCAGGAGTTCAAAGAGCGCGAATCGAAAAGCGGCCTCGAAGTCATCGACGGAATCGGCGCGAAAACCGCCGAGAAACTCGCCGAAGCCGGAATCCAGAACATCAAGGACTTGAAGAGCGCGGAGGTCGAGACCGTCGCAGAGAAGGTCAGCGGCGTGAGCGAAGACCGTCTGCGGAGCTGGCAAGCGAAAGCGGACTAGGGTGGATGCCAGTCCGAACCAGTTCCGTCGTCCACCTTTCGACGGTGTGCTCGTCGTGTCGGTCAGAGCGGTGGTCGGATGTCGACCGGTGACACGACCACCGAAAGCCAGTCGGTAACCCAACCGTCGAAAAAAGCTCGTTTCGAAGCTGTTTTAGCCGCCAATTCTGAAAAGAACGGTATGACCGCGCCATGGGACGACTGGAATCACATCATCAAACTCGACCCCGACAAGAGCCTCGCAGGTGACGACACCTTCGAGGACGTCTGCGAAACCGGTACCGACGCCCTCGAAATCGGCGGCACGCTCGACATGACGCGGGAGAAGATGCAGACGGTCATCGACGCCTGCGCGAAATACGACGTGGCGCTATACCAGGAACCGAGCAATCCGGCTGTCGTCGTCGACGACGACGCGCTCGATGGCTATCTCGTCCCGATAGTCCTCAACGCGGGGGACATCGCGTGGATGACCGGCTTCCAGAAAGAGTGGGTCAAATCGAGCGACGTCAACTGGCGAAAGACGACCACGGAGGCGTACATCGTCATGAACCCGGAGGCGAGCGTCGCCGAACTCACGTCCGCCGACTGCAACCAATCGGCCGAAGACGTGGCCGCGTACGCCGAGCTCGCCGAGCACATGTTCGGCCAAGAGATAGTCTACGTCGAATACTCCGGCACGTTCGGCGACCCGGAAGTTGTCGAGGCGGCACAGGAGGCGCTGGACGACGCGACGCTGTTCTACGGTGGTGGCATCCACGATTACGAGTCCGCGCACACGATGGCCCAGTACGCAGACACCATCGTCGTCGGAAACCTCGTCCACGACGAGGGCGTCGATGCGGTCCGTGAGACGGTCGAAGCAGCCAGAGACGCGAAGACGGCGCGCGCCGAGTCGGCGTAACCGAACTTTTCGACGCTCGTCGGCCTCTCCAGTGGAAACGCCGGGATTCGAATACACATTCGAGAGATTGACACGGTCGTTTTCGCGGTTAGAAAATATATGAACAATACATTCATATATTCATAGAACTGACGTTCAGGTGAGAATACTCATGGCGATTGTAGAGATAGACGGTTTGACGAAGTTCTACGGCGATACGCGAGGTATCGAAGACCTCACCCTCGCCGTCGAGGAGGGCGAGGTGTTCGGATTCCTCGGCCCGAACGGCGCCGGAAAGACGACGACGATTCGAACCCTGCTCGGTTTCATCGAACCGACGGACGGGAGTGCGACCGTGCTCGGCCACGACGTGCGCGAAGAGCGCGACCTCATCGAAGCGAAACGACACATCGGCTACCTGCCGAGCGACCCCGGATTCGATGAAGACACGACTGGCGAGCAGTTCCTCGACTATCAGGCGTCGTTGAAAGGCGACACGCGACGCGACGAACTGCTCGACCTGTTCGACGCCCCCATCGACCGGAAAATCGGTGCGTTCTCCCGCGGGAACAAGCAAAAACTCGCCATCGTCCAGGCGTTCATGCACGACCCCGCCCTCGTCATCATGGACGAACCGACCTCCGGACTCGACCCCCTGATGCAGGAACGCTTTTACGACTTCGTCCGGGCCGAACAGGAGCGCGGCACGACCGTTTTCTTCTCCAGTCACATCCTGAGCGAGGTGCGGAAGATCTGTGACCGCGTCGGCATCATCCGCGATGGACACCTCGTCACGACCGAACAGGTAGCGGTGTTGCTCGACCGGAGCGGCAAGCGCGTCCGTGTACACGTCGAGGAGCCGGTCGAACCGGGCGATTTCGACATCGCGGGCGTCCACGACCTCTCGCTGGACGGCGAGATTCGATTCACTTTCACCGGCGAGTACGACGCGCTCATCGACCATCTGTCGGCGTTCCACGTCGTCGACCTCGACGTGGAAGAAGCACCGCTCGACGAAGTGTTCATGCGGTTCTACGGTGGTGAAGCCCATGCTTGAAATCACGCGGTACGAAGCGTCTCGACGGTACAAGGGTGCGGTCGTGCTGTCGATACTGCTCGGCGCGATGGCGGTGTTGATGGTCGCTCTGTTCCCGTCCATCGAATCGTCCGGCGCGGACATCGACGCGTACTGGGATAGCCTGCCGCCCGCGATGAAGGCGGCGTTCGGCGCGTCGGGCGGCGGATTCTCGCTGACGACGATAGAGGGGTTCCTCGCGGTCGAAATCTACCAGTTCTTCTGGCTCCTCCTGCTCGGCATCTACGTGGCCTACGTGGCTGGCGGTCTCATCGCGGGCGACGTCGAGCGTGACCGACTGGACATCCTGCTCGCTACGCCCATCTCGCGCTCAAAAGTGCTGATAGAGAAATTCGTCTCACTGCTTCCGACGGTACTCGTCCTCAACGTCGTGGTCGGGGCGGTCGTGTACGGAAGCATCGTGGCCGTCGGCGAGTCCGTGTCGTTCGCCGACGTGGCGATGGTTCACCTGCTTTCGATTCCGTACCTGCTCACCTGTGGTGCCATCGGTCTCTTGCTGTCGGTGGTGTTCGACCGGGCCGACATCGCCCAGCGCGGCGGTCTCGGCGCGGTGTTCGCGTTGTTCTTGCTCGACTCGGTCGCCGAATCGGCGGGTATCGACTGGCTCGGTGCAGTGAGTCCGACGCGCTACTACGACCCCACGGCGATTCTCGTCGCCGGGGAGTACGACTGGACGGGAGCGGCGATACTGTTCGGTGGAACCGTCGCACTCGTCCTCGTGAGTCAAGCGCTCTTCCAACGGAAGGACATCGCGTGAGGAACGCGAAGGAGTGGATGTAGAATGAGGGGTTTCGACGAAAACGAACGGAAGCGAATCAGGGAGGGTTTGATAGCGACGGGCCGCGAGAAGTTCACACGGTACGGACTTCAGAAGACGACCATCGCCGACCTCACCGACCCGGTCGGTATCGCCAGCGGAACGTTCTACCAGTTTTTCGACTCGAAGGCGGCGCTTTACTTCGAGGTGATGCAGGTAGAGGGCCACGAACTGGCAGAAGAACTTGTCGCGAACTCGCTGGCGGCAGAAGACGACCCGGGACAGGCGATTCGAACGTTCCTCCACCTGCTGGTCGAAGCTATCGAGGAGAACGCCTTGATTCAGCAACTGGTCGTGGGTGACGAACTGGAACGCGTGATGCAAGCGATGGGAGACCTCTCGGACGAAGAACTCGAAGCGCGACGGTCGGCGTCGATGGCGTACCTCCGCCCGTACATCGAGGAGTGGCAGGCGGCCGGCGACCTTCGAGAGGGCGACCCGGCGGTCATCGCCGGGACGATGGGGATGGTGAAGTTCCTCCCCATCTACCGCGAACAGATCGGAGAGGAGTACTACGCCGCCATCCGCGACACCCTCATCGAAACCGTCGCGGATGGATTGACGCGACCGGCGGGCGAAAACGAACGCGTTTAAGGCCGCCCCGGAAGAACTGCGGCGTATGCAGAACCGAACCTACACCGCGGACGCCGAACCCGGCGACAGCGTCACCGTCGCCGGCTGGGTGCACGAGATCCGCGACCTCGGCGGCATCGCATTTCTCATCGTTCGTGACACGACCGGCAAGATTCAGGTCAAGTTCGAGAAAGACGACATGGACGAGGACCTCGTGGAGACGGGACTCGGCGTCAACCGCGAGAGCGTCGTGAAGATAACCGGCGACGTGAAAGAAGAACCGCGCGCACCGACGGACGTCGAAATCGTCCCGACGGCGGTCGAAGTCGTCGCTCCCGCAGAGCCGGAACTCCCGCTCGACCCGAGCGGAAAGGTGGACGCCGACCTTTCGACGCGTCTCGACAACCGAACGCTCGACGCGCGAAAGGAGGACGTGGAGGCCGTGTTCAAGATTCGCGCCGAAGTGCTCCGTTCCGTACGCGAGCAGTTCCGCGAACTCGGCTGTACGGAGATCAACACGCCGAAAATCGTGGCGACCGGGACGGAAGGCGGAACCGAACTGTTCCCCATCACCTACTTCGGCCGCGAGGCGTTCATGAACCAGTCGCCACAGCTGTTCAAGCAGTTGATGGTCGGCAGCGGACTGGAGCGCGTGTTCGAAATCGGCCCCATCTTCCGCGCCGAGGAGCACAACACCCCCCGCCATCTGAACGAAGCGACGAGCATCGACTTCGAGAGCGCCTTCTACGACCACACCGAAGCGATGGACGCCTGCGAGTCTATCGTCAAAGCCGCCTACGAGGGCGTCGCCGAGAACTGCCAGGACGAACTCGACGCGCTCGACGTCGAGTTCGAAGTGCCGGAGGGCGACTTCCCGCGTCTCACCTACGAGGAGGCCATCGAGCGAATCAACGCGACGGGCGAACTGGACGAGATGCTCGTCTGGGGCGACGACCTGCCGACCGAAGGCGAGAAAGCACTCGGCGAGGACGTGGGGACGCACTACTTCATCACCGACTGGCCGAGCGAGATAAAGCCGTTCTACATCAAAGACCACGACGACGACGAGGAACTCTCGACGGGATTCGACATGATGCACCCCCGGATGGAACTCGTCTCGGGCGGACAGCGTGAACACCGCTTCGACCGTCTCGTGGAAGGCTTCGAACAGCAAGGACTCGATCCCGAAGCCTTCGACTACTACACGAAGATGTTCAAATACGGGATGCCGCCACACGCAGGCTGGGGTCTCGGTGGCGAACGGCTCGTCATGACGATGCTCGGACTGGACAACATCCGCGAGGCGGTGTTGTTCCCGCGAGATCGCCAACGTCTGAGTCCGTAGACGAAGACGTTGGGAGCCAACGAGGCGAGCGGAGCGAGTCTCGTCGGACCGACAGCGATTGAGCCCGTAGGCGAAATCGCTGTCGACGAGCGGGAGCAGGGAGTGGATAGTCGAAGTCGAGTTTCGTTCGGTCGTCGAACCGATTCTCACGCAATACTGACAGACGACGATGTCGGGCGGCGATTGCGGACGTCGACCGCAAACGACGACGCCGAATTTTAAGGGTTATACGCTGTCGCCCGAAACTGCCGCGTATGAGCGAGGAGGCAGGTCGTGCGTTCGTTCCCGGACACGTTACGGGATTTTTCAGTATTCACGAAGCCGACGACAGCGAGCGGGCGGGGTCGCGAGGGGCAGGGGTAACGCTCTCGGAGGGAGTGACCGTGGCCGTCGAACCCGCAGCGGAGACGGCGATAGAACTGAACGGCGAGTTCGCGTCCGTCGAATCCGGCCGCCGGGTGCTCGACGCACTCGACGTGACGGCCCGGGTGACGGCGGAGACCGACCTGCCACTCGGGTCCGGATTCGGCGTCTCGGGTGCGCTGGCGCTCGGGACGGCACTCGCGACGAACGACGCGTTCGACTGTGGACGCTCCGAGAACGAACTCGTGACCATCGCACACAGCGCCGACGTCGAAGCGGGCACCGGACTCGGCGACGTGGTCGCACAGGCGCGCGGCGGGATTCCCATCCGACTGGAACCCGGTGCGCCGGAGTACAACCGTCTCGACGGGGTGCCGAAACGAGCGCGTATCGAGTACCGCTCGCTCGGTGAACTCTCGACCGCCGACGTGCTCTCGGGGAGCACCGACCGACTCTCGCAAGCGGGCGTGAGGGCGCTCGTGGCGCTGGTGAATGAACCGACGCTGGAGACGTTCATGCGCGAATCCCGCGAGTTCGCCGAGGAGACGGGGCTGCTCACCGACGAAGTGCGCGACGTCATCGAAGACGTCCAGGATTCGGGCGGTGAGGCGTCGATGGCGATGCTCGGCCAGACGGTGTTCGCGCTCGACAGCGGACTCAGCGATGCGGGATACGACGCGGAGGTCTGTCACACCCACCACGCGGGAGCGACGCTGGTCGACTGAACGGTTTTGCGTGACGACTGACGTTGAGGGTGCGATAGACCAGTAGGACTCATCACAGACGGATTCAGGACCACCGACCCGGGGGAGCCGATACGAAAGCGGCCGTCGTCGAATCGGCCTCACGACCGAATCGCGTCCGTTTTTGTCGGTCCGCCTCCCAACACCAGCCATGACCGACGAGGTGGAGATTCCGGAAGACCATCCACGATACCAGTCGCTTCTCACGCGCCACCGCATCGAAGCGGGCGTCGAGAAGGGCATCACGAGCAAGCAGGGCCTCATCGCAGAAGGACGGGGTGAGGCGTTCGATTACCTCCTCGGCGAGGAAACTATTCCGAGTGCGGACGACGCCGAACGGGCGGCGGCGGCCCAGCTGCTGCTCGCCGAACACGCCGTCATCTCGGTCAATGGAAACGTCGCGACGCTCGTACCCGACGAAATCGTCGAGCTCGCCGAGGTGACCGGCGCGGACATCGAGGTCAACCTGTTCAACCGAACCGACGAACGGATGCAGGCCATCGCCGAGTATCTGCACGATCACGGTGCCGAGAACGTGAAGGGTCTCACCGTAGACGCCCGCATTCCCGGACTGGAACACGAGCGGGGAAAAGTGGACGAAGACGGTATCTTCGACGCCGACGTGGTACTCGTCCCGCTCGAAGACGGCGACCGCGCGGAAGCACTCGCGGAGATGGGCAAGACCGAAATCGTCGTCGACCTCAACCCACTCTCGCGTTCGCCGCGAACCGCCGCGATTCCGATCATCGACAACATCATCCGGGCCGTGCCGAACGTGACCGCCCACGCGCGGGAACTGGCCGACGCTTCACGCGACGAACTGGAAGCCATCGTCGCGGAGTTCGACCGCGACGCCGCGCTCGAAGCCGCCGAGGACGCAATACGGGACGTCTAGAGCGTCGGCGAATGGTCTGGTGACGGAGTCGTCTCCCGGCGGGCCTCATCGAGACGATACTGTGTCGAAACCGCCTACAGGGAGAGTCGTTCCCTGGCGAACCGAGTCAGCAGGGGGATGTCGTTCAGGTGGAACAGTTTCGAGAGCTCTCGGAGGTCACCCGCGTTCGCGTTACTCAGCGTTCCACCGTCCAGTCGTTTCAAGTCCCGCATCAGGGTGTCGTAGCGGTCGTTCGAGGCGAGGTACAACAGCCGGGTCATCCACAACCGCGCTCGCATGTTGGGGGCGACGTCCTCGTGCCAGAGGTCGTTGTAGATGGACATGTTCTCCGCGGACGTATCTCGGTCATTGGACATGAGACATCGGTCCGCCGTTATCGCCGCAGCGCGGCCAGATTTCATCCCCGTGTGGATACCCTCGCCCCAGAGCGGGTCGATAGTCGGAACCGTATCGCCGACGGCCATGAAGTTGTCCGTGCTCAGGCTACCGGGCATCTGGATGTGCGCGGAGCCGCGGTGTTGTTTTCCGGCGATGCGTTCTGCGTTCTCGAACCGGGGGTCGGTGTCGAGCCAGTACTGAAGGTAGTCGTCGATACCCATCCCGTCTTTCGCGAACTCCTGGTGGCTCTCGTTCTGGATGTAACAGAGGCCGACCTTCGCGGTGTCCTCGCCCGTGTGGAATATCCACGAGTACCCGCCCGGCGCGATGTCGTGGTCCAGACGGAGCATCATCGCGTCGGTGAGGTCCGCGTACCCCTCGTGGTCGACGTCGACGCCGTCCATCTCGAACTCGACGCCGATAGCCTGGTTCTCGCGCTTGAGGTCGCTCACGCCGAGTTTCTTCGCGAGCGGTGCGCTCGGTCCGGTCGCGTCGACGACGACGTCGGCGTACACTTCCTGATTCCCACCGTATCGAACGCCGACGATCTCGCCGTTTTCCATCAGGGGTTTCGAGACGCGCGCGTCGAACCGATACTCGGCTCCCTCTTCTCGACTATCTGCGACCAGATACCGCTTGAAGTCGGCGAACTCGAGGACGGCCCCCGGTTGCGACTGCACGTAGTAGTCGTTTGGCGATTCGAGGACGACGTCGTCGGTGTAGTTCATCACGACGTCGTCGGGAATACCGAAGGCCGCCATCATCGACGCGAACGTGCCGGCCGTCGATTTGTTGCTCTGGCGTGGGAATCCGTCTTCGGACTCGGCTTCGAGGACCAGAACGTCGTGGCCTCGTTGGGCGATGTCCCGTGCACACTGTGCGCCCGCCGGACCGGCACCAGCGACGACGACGTCGTAGTGGTCTGTCATCGTGATACCTCTGTCTCGTAGAAAGACGGCGTTCGATTCACTGTACTAGAAACCCGAATTGTCCGCTCAGCAACGGCTGAACAGCTATCAGTAGTCTCACGGATGTCGTCGGTCGAGTTCACGTTGAACGTAGCCACGGGGGTGAATCGACTCCCCGCACCACCGACGATGTCACGTGTCTCCGCAGTCATCTTACTCGGTGTTACTGGTCATATCATAAAAAACAGACGCAAATGCACTGAGACAGAAGAATTCGTCGGGGGGATCGGGTCAGAAATATCGCGCCATCGTCGTGTTCCAGCAGAGAGCGGAATCGGGCAGCTATCACTGGTAATATCGAGATTGCGAGTAGAGGTTCGGGACTCGGTCACGTCCGGCGTCAGAACGGCCAACGTGAGAGATGCGGCGAACGGTCGTCGTACTCGCGTCGACGCCGCACGGCCAAAAAAGACCGGGATCGTTCGCTTCAGTAGAACTCGCGCACGAGGTCCATCGCGCCCTCTGGCGCACCGTCCGGAATCTCGGACATGTTGCCCTCGATGCCGTGGAGTTCGTGGTACGGGACGCTGTCTTCGTCCTGGTAGATGACGCCCTGATACTCCTTGCTGGCGTCGAGAATCTTGTCTTTGGCCGAGTCGTAGTCGGACGAGTCGTGGTCTTCGTCCGCCAGGTCGACGATGGAGTCGCGGAAGTAGTCGTAAGTGTCCACGTCGTTGAACGTGACACAGGGTGAGAAGACGTTCACGAAGCCGAAGCCGTCGTGTTCGATGGCCTTCTGGACGATTTCGGCGTGGCGCTGTGCGTCGGTCGAGAACGACTGGGCGATGAACGTCGCGCCGGCCGACAGCGCGAGCGCGAGGGGGTTGACCGGCGGCTGTTTCGGCCCCTCCGGCGTCGTGCTCGTCTCGAAGTCCTCGCGGCTGGTCGGCGAGGCCTGACCTTTCGTCAGCCCGTAGATGCGGTTGTCCATGACGACGTAGGACATGTCCACGTTCCGGCGAACCGCGTGGATGAAGTGACCCACACCGATGGAGTAGCCGTCGCCGTCGCCGCCCGCGACCATCACTTCGAGGTCGGGGTTGGCGAGTTTGACGCCCGTGCCGACCGGGAGCGCGCGCCCGTGAACGCCGTGGATGGCGTACGAGTGCATGAACGTCCCGATTTTACCGGAACAGCCGATACCGGCGACGACGAACGTGTCGTCGGGGCTGTTGCCGGTTTCGGCGAGCGCCTTCATCATCCCGTTCATCGTCCCGAAGTCCCCGCAACCGGGACACCAGGTAGGTTGCTTGTCCGACTTGAAGTCGGTGAATCGTACGTCAGAGCTCATGCTGTTACCTCCTCTCCGAGTTTCGATTTGATTTCGTCTGCCAGTTCGTCCGCCTTGAACCGGACTCCGTTGTACTTGTTTATCCGCTCGACGCGAGTGAGCGTGTCGTGCTCGATGAGGTCTGCGAACTGTCCCGTCGCGTTACACTCGACGACGATGGTCTTGTCCGCAGCCTCGATGTCCTCGCTCAGGTCGGGACGCGGGAAGATGTAGGGCACCGAGAGGAACCGAACGCTGATATCGTCTTCTTCGAGGAAGGTGCTGGCCTCGCGCAGGGCACCCTCGTTCGACCCCCACGTGATGACGAGCGTGTCGGCGTCCGAATCGCCGAACTCGCGTGGACTCCAGTCTTCTTCCTCGCGTGCCGTCTCGACCTTGCGGTTTCGCTTGTCCACCTGCTCAACGCGGATCTCGGTGTCTTCCGTCCGGCGACCGAGCGCGTTGTGTTCGAGACCGGTGGACATGTGTGCCCCTCCGGTCGTGCCCGGAAATGCGCGCGGACTAACGCCGTCGGCGGTCGGGAAGTGTGGCTGGAAGCGGCCCTGTTCGTCCGTCCAGGCTTCGATTTCGTCCTCGTCGACGACCTTCCCGCGGTCGATTTCGACGGCGTCCATGTCGAACTCCTCGGGGACGAACGTCTGTTCGGTGACCGCCATCGACAGGTCGGCGAGCAGGAAGACGGGCGTCTGGTACTTCTCGGCGAAGTTGAACGCTTCGACCGTCTTGTGGAAACACTCAGCGATGGTTGTCGGCGCGACGACGAACCGCGGAATCTCGCCGTGACCGCCGTACAGCGTCATGTTCAGGTCGCCCTGTTCTTGCTTGGTCGGCATCCCCGTCGATGGGCCAGAGCGCATCACGTCCACGATGACGAGCGGCGTCTCGCTCTGTGCGACGAGGCCGAACGTCTCGGTCATCAGGTCGATACCCGGCCCGGACGTAGCTGTCATCGAGCGCGCGCCTGCGCGGGCCGCGCCGAGCGCCATGTTGATGGCGGACAGTTCGTCTTCGGCCTGCATCACGGTCCCGCCGAAGTGGTCGATGCGGCCCGTGAGATACTCCATCACGTTCGTCGCGGGCGTGATGGGGTACCCGGCGTAGAACCGACAGCCGGCGGCGATTGCACCCATGCCGATGGCTTCGTCGCCGTTGAGCAGGACGTAGTCGTTGTCCGTCGTTTCGAGGTCGTAGCCGAAATCGTGGTCGTACTCGTCACTGACGAACTCCTTTCCGAGGCGCGCGGCCTCCTTGTTGTTCTCGACGATCGCCTCACCTTTGGCTCCGAACTTCTTGTCGAGTGCGCTGTCGAGGTTCTCGATGGGGAAGTTCGACACTTCGCAGGCCGCGCCGAGCGCGACGATGTTCTGCATGATGGCTCCGCCCGCGTCCTCGGCGAGACGGCGAAGGGGAACGGACAATCCGATCATCTCGCCGGGGATGTCCACGTCCTCCATTTCCGTGCGTTCCCCGTCGTAGATGATGACGCTGTCCTCGTGAAGTTCGTCGAGGTTCTCGTCGATAGTCCGCTGTGTGAGCGCAACGAGGATGTCCAGTCGGTCGACGACGCTCTCGACTCGGTCGGTAGACGACCGGATCTTGTACGCAGTGTACCCGCCCCGGATGCGGGAGGCGAAGTCCTTCGAGGTGAAGACGTGTCGCCCCGCGCGGGAAAGGGCCGTTGCGAAGATTTTCCCGGTCGAATCGATTCCATCGCCGGCTTCCCCGCCGATGGCCCAGTTCAGGTCTTGCATCGTTCCTAGGCTACCCGGTGGCAAATCAAAAGCCTTCTGAAGCAGTTCCAGTAGGACGGTACGAGACGAGAAGGGATTAGTGCCGGACGGGCAAACACATCCCCATGGAGAACACAGAAGTCACGGTGCGGACGGTGCGAACTGTCGGGGCGGACACGATTGCACTGGAACTAGAGACGCCACCGGAGTTCGAGGCCCAGCCGGGCCAGTTCGTGCAGGTCACGGGCGAGGTCGGTGGCGAGGAGATAGCCCGCCATTACACCCTCTCCTCACCCGACACCGACGAGACGTTCGAGATTACGGTCGGCATCGACCCGGACGGCGACCTCACACCGTGGCTCGCGGGACTGGAAGCGGGCGACACCGTCGAAGTAGCCGGGCCGTACGGACGCTCGTACTACGAGGGAGAGTCCAGCGTCGTCGTGCTCGCTGGTGGGCCGGGTGTCGGGCCAGCAGTCGGTATCGCAGAGCGTGTCGTGGCGGACGGTGGTACCGCAGTCGTCGTCTATCAGGACGACGAACCGGCACACGAAGAGCGCCTTAGCGCACTCGAATCGGAGGGCGTGACGGTACTCGTGACCGACGAGCCGGTGGACGAGAGCGACAAGGTACGAGACGTCCTCTCGGCGGCCGAGGGGCAAGTGTTCGTCTACGGCTTCGCCGACTTCCTGGACGCTGCGAACGACGCACTCGCCGCGACCGGCACCGACCCGGACGACGCCAAGAGTGAAAATTTCGGCTAGCCGCCGCAAAAAAGCAGTACTCTTTTATTACCCCGTGAAAATAACCCACACCTAATGGGTCTCAGGTGTTCGCTGCTGGGGCACGATTACGGCGAGTCCGAAATCGAGCGCGAGCGAGAAGAACAAGGCAACGAGGTGGTAGTGACGGTTCGAGAGTTCAAAGAGTGTGCACGCTGTGGCGACCAGTCGGTGGTCAGCGAGAACAAGGAGGTGACGGCCATCGAGGAACCGGAGCCGACACCCGAACCGATCGAGAGTCAGGAGCCAGAGCCCGAACCGGTCGAGAGTGAGTACCCGGAACCGGCGACCGAACCGATCGAAAGTCCGGAGTCCGAGGCGGCCGGGTTCAACGACGACGGCTTCGAACCGCCGGAGAGCGCGGAAGAAGACGACGGCATCATCCTCGAAGACGACAATGACGAGGAGGAAGAAGACGTCGGTGAGCGTGGGCACGGCGAGTGGCCCGACCCGGAGGATACGAACGTCGACGACACCGACACCTCACAGAGCGAGTGGCCGGAGACCGGACTCGGGGACGAAGGCTTCGATACGCAACCGGGGGACAGCGGGAGAGCGGACGTGGAGTTCGGCGGGAGTCTGACCCCGGAGAGCGCGCCCGAGGTAGACGACGACACCGAGTACGTCGAAGCCGAACCGCGCGAGGACACTGGATTCGTCAGAACGACGCGACCGGAGCCACAGACCGATACCGGGTTCACTCGGGCGCGCGAAGCGCCCAGTCCCGACCAGGCCACCGAATCGAATCCGAACGCCGAACTCGTCTGCCCCGAGTGTGGAAACGTCGACACCGCGGCGGGGTCGTCACTCCGCACGGGAGACATCTGTCCGGAGTGTCGGCGAGGGTATCTCAGCGAACAAGAGTAACCGCGACGCGAAAAGGGTAAACATCCACCCCTCCAATCTGGTTCCAACCCATGAAAGAATACAAGATGCGACGTGGCGAGCACCTCGAAGACCGGATGCCGGACCTGAAAGCGAGCATCGAAGACTACTTCGGACCCGTGACGGGAACGGAGGAGTTCAACGGACACGAACTCTACGTGGTCGAAGAACCCGACAACCCGGTGTTCGAGCGCATCGTCGCGGGTGCGGCGTCCTACAGCGGCAAGAAGGACAAACTGGCCGTTCACTTCGAAGAGCGTCCCGCCGAGGACGTCATCGCGGAGGGTAACGCCGATGCCGCCGCCGACGCGGTTAGCAAGAAGAACGAATTTCTCCTCGAAGCGACCGGACGCGACGCCAAGGCTCGTCGTGACTCGTTGAAACGCACCGTGGAAGACGACGCGGATACGCCGGACAACGTCTAATTTCGACCGAGTTTCTTCCGGCTGATGTGGACGCCAGACGGAGTGACGATGAGTTGGTCGTCACCCTTCTGGACGATGTCGCCGTTGACCTCACGGGCGACCTGCTGGAGTTCGTCGGTAATTCGTTCGGCGGTCGTATCTTCGGTTCGGAGTCGCGTGATGTCGGCGATGACGAGGTCACCGTCGTACACGGCGTCCTTGATGGCGATGACGTCCTGTTGGCCGCCGATTTCGGCGATGTGAACGCTCGTCTTTGCTTCGTCGGGCGCTGATTCGAAATCGTCCAGGTCGAGTTCGACGTAATCCTCGACGCTGCCGGATGGGCCGTCGCCGAGAATCTTGCTCATGAAACCCATAGAAAGATGGGGCCTTCGAACGAGTATAGTTCTTACGTCAGACGACGCGAAAACCCATCGAGGCGCGAACCGCCGTCACGACGCCCGCACCACAGGTTCACCACGAGCGCCCAAAACCGGCCGACTGCTCGTGGTTCGACGAGCGAAATCGAGTCAATTTCCACGAAATTTATGCAGAAACGAATTCGGAATCCGACCGGAAACCTCGTCGGTGTCGTCCAGGTAACCACCCCACCAGACTGGGGTTCAGGGAGAACACGAGGACGACTCTCGGCACGCGCATCACCGCGAAACGGACTTTTTTGGCGGGTGGGTTCTTTCCGGACGTATGACGTTCAGTATCTGTGTCAGAGAGGAGTACACCGACGACGAGGGTGGCGACCAGGTTCGGTTCGGCGTCGCCGTCACGACACGACTGCCGGGGGTCGGGACGCTCTGTCCGTTCGCCAGCGAAAACGGCGCGGTCGCGACGCAAAGTCTCGTCAACGTCGAACTGGGGCGGAAAGGAATTGAATATCTGGACGACGGACTCGCGGTCGGAGACGCCCTGCAAGCACTCCTCAACGCCGACGATGGCGCGGAACAGCGCCAACTGCACGGCGTGGACGCCGAGGGAACGTTTACCTTCTCCGGCGAGGAGTGCAACGGGTGGTACGGGCACGTAGCGGGGGAAAACTACACCGTCGCCGGAAACCTGCTGGTCGGCGAGTCGGTCGTCGACGAGACCGCCAGTGCGTACGAAGGTGGCGGCCGGGACGCACCGCTCGCCGAACGGCTCATCGACGCGCTCGCTGCGGGACAGGCAGAGGGTGGTGACAAGCGCGAGGACCTGCACGTCCAGAGCGCCGCCCTGCTGGTCGAGACGACGGAAGAACGGGAGGCCGAACCGTACTACGACGACCTCCGGGTCGACGCGACCGAGACGCCGGTCGAAGACCTGCGGAAGACGTACGAACTCGCCCGCGAGGGGTTCGAAGAGGCCATCGAATGATACGAGGAGACGGACGGGGAGGACGCCGACGAGGACGCCTCTCGAACCGACGCGAGCAACTGACGATAGTCGCGTCGTTCGACTGAAACGGGTGGGTTTATGGCTGAAAACGACACACCTGGAGATATGCAAGTCAAGTCTCGTCACCACCTCCGAAGCGACGAGGTCAAAGAAATCGAGAGCACACTCCGCGAGTCGCTCGGCGTCGAACTGGACGCGGACACCTACGAACTCGTCGAGCTAGAAGGGACCGAGTTCGACCTCGTCCTCGTCGACGGTGACCCGACCGTCGTCTACGTGGCCGACGAACCGTTTCTCACGGTTCAGGGTGCGAACGCACACCCTCCGACGAGTCGTGTCGTCACGGTCGACGCGGGAGCAGTATCGTTCGTCAGTGACGGGGCCGACGTGATGCGTCCGGGCATCGTAGAGGCCGACGAATCCATCGAGTCCGGCGACCTCGTCGTCATCGCGGAAGAGACCCACGGCAAGGTGCTCGCCGTCGGACGCGCGAAAACGTCCGGCGACGATATGGTCGGCGACTCCGGTAAGGTCGTCGAGTCGGTCCACTTCGTCGGCGACGACCTGTACGAGTTCACCGTGTGACCGGAACTGGGGGAAAGGGCGAAATGGGAGGACGACGAATGAGGAGGTATGTGGGGTTCCCGGCGGAACCGGGAGAAAAAGTCGGTTGTCTGCATCGCGTGTGGTGACGCCGTCGACCGCTCAGCGGCCCGCGAATACGACAAGGAGGGGAACCGCTGGGAACGGAACGGGAAGTCGTTCGAACACCTGTGTAAGACGTGTCACCGCGACCTCTGTCATCAGCCGCGCGACGAGTTAGAGACGATTCTCGTCGAAATCGACGCAGGGAACGTCGAACGGGACGATTTTTTCGCCCGGTACGAAGCCGCCATCCGCGACCGCTACGGACCGTTGGAAGAGCGAGAGGACTGACCAGTCGATACGACTAACTTGCCGACTCTCCTACCGACGGCCATGACGAGCGATGCACAGGCCGAAGCCGGAACGGCCGAAGGCCAAGGGCCAGTCGAGATTTCGCCGGAACTCGCCGAGCGACTCGAAGACAAGCGCGAGCAGTTGTTCGAGAAGTTCGAGATACGTGATAAGTTTCCGCAAGCGGTGATGACCGAGGCGGAAAAACGAACCGAGGACATCCAGACGGAGATTCAGGACGAAGTAGGAGAGCGCGAGGACCTGCGCGACATGACGACGTGGACGACCGACCCCGTGGATGCGCAGGATTTCGACGACGCCATCTCCATCGAAGAGCGCGACGACGAGTACGTCCTCTGGGTCCACATCGCCGACGTCACCCACTACGTCCATCCGGAGTCGAACATGTGGGCCGAAGCCGTCGAGCGGGGGAACACGGTGTACTTGCCGGCGTACACGATTCACATGCTTCCACCGATGTTGGCCGAGACCGTCTGTTCGCTCGTGCCGAACGAAGACCGCCTCGCCCACACGGTCGAGATGCACCTGGACAAGGAGACGCTCTCGTACGAAACCATCGACATCTACAAATCCGTCATCGAGAGCGACGAGCGACTCACCTACTCCCAGGCGGAAAACCGAATCGACGACGAGGACGCGCCGCTCCACGAGGAGTGTAAACTCGCGTTCGAACTCGCAGACCAGATGCACGAACAGCGCAAAGAAGACGGCAGTCTCGTCCTCAACCCGCGACGCGATCGCGCACACACGCTCATCGAGGAGTCGATGCTGAAAGCGAACAAGGCGGTCACCCACGAGTTGATGTGGGGCCGCGGTGTCGAGGCGATGTACCGCGTCCACCCACAGCCGACGCCGGACGAGTGGAGCAAAGCGTTACAGGAGATTCAGGACCTGGACGGCGTCTCGATTCCGGGGAGCACGTGGGACGACCCACGGAAGGCGGTCAACGCGACGCTGGAAGAGGCGCCTGCGCGCCAGCTCGATAAGATTCAGTGGGCTGTGATGAAGGTGATGCCCCGCGCCCGATACATGAGCGACCCCTTCGGTGGCCACCACGCGCTGAACTTCGAGATATACGGCCACTTCACCAGTCCGATTCGGCGACTCTCCGACCTCATCAACCACTGGATCGTCTACACGAACGACGTGCCCGAAGACCTCGTGGCGCTCTGTGACCGCGCCAGCGACAAGCAGGCGGACGCAGAGGCCTGCGAACGCGAGTACAAGCAGTATCTAGAAGAGATCGGACTCGACCCCAACGCCGTCAACAATCGCGGTATCGAAGTGGTCGAAGAGGACTGACGCCCGGAAGTGAGAATGCCGTCGTTCCCAGACCCCGACTCACGGAACGTCGTCGAACCGAACTGCACGCGCTGTCCCGACCTCGTCGCGTGTCGAAACTGCATCTCGTGGGGCAACGGACCGCTGGATGCGGACGTGATGGTCGTCGGTGAAGCACCCAGCGCCGGAACCCCCGACGCGGTGCGATGGCAGGGGGGCAACTGGACGGGGATGGCGTACACGTCGCGTCACTCGGGGCGGAAGATTCGCGCGCTATTCGACGAACTGGGGTACGACGCCTACTTCACGAACGCGGTGAAGTGTTTCCCGGAAGGGGACGACGGCTCGAACCGAGCGCCTCGACGCACCGAACTCGACCGATGCTTCTCCCACCTGCGGACGGAGATTGCGCAGGTTCGCCCTGCCGTCGTCGTTCCGACGGGAAAACACGCCACAAGTATCCTCTTCGAGTTCGAGTCGATTCCGCTGGAGAGCTTTCTCGAGTGTGTGCTCGCGCCCGTCGAGTGCGACCGACTCGGCGTGACGGCCCTGCCGTTGTTGCATCCATCGTACGAAAATATCTGGCGGGAGCGACTCGGCTACGACGCAGAAGAATACGCTAAGGCTATCGGGACGACGCTCGCGGAACTCGTGTGATCACTCGTCTGCGGGCGTCGTCCCGGATGCGGTCGAGTCGGCGGTATCGTCGACGACGTGTATCCAGCCGTCGCTTTCGTACGTGATTCGATACTTTCCGTACGTGAAAACAGTCTTTCCTCGGTTTCGAGGTTCGCCGTCCGCCCGCGGTCCGAAGAGTGCGTCCAAGGCGTCCGGGTCGATGACGTCGTACAGTTGTTTCTCCACACCGTCGGATGCTCTCCCCTCGTGGTCTGCAATCGCGTTGACGACACCGACACTCGGCGCTTCACCCTCCTGAAGACAGTAGGAAGTACGTTCCATTCCAGCGTCTACTTGGTGGCTTCGGCGATGAATAAATATACCGGATAAATCTGTATAAATCGTATAATAAACCTAATAATTACCGATATTCGAAGTGGTGTGGGGCGGTTACTCGTCGACGTGGTCGTCACCGAAGTGGTCGAACGGCTGGATGTGTTCGTTTTTCACGAGCACCTGGTTCGTCACGTCCAAGCCGACGTCGTCGAGTTGCTTTCCGATTGCGGACACTTCCTCACGGTCCGTCGCGACTGCCTCGACGTGGATGTTATCGACCCCGGACATGATTTCTTTGACGTTCACTACGCCCTGTGTGTCGAGCGCCCGTTCTGCGATTTCTTCGCGGTTCGGAATCGGTGCAGTGCAGATGAAGAGGACGCGGAGGGGAAATCCAGCGTGGTGGTAGTCGATCTGCGGGTGATATCCCTTGACGATTCCATCGGCTTCCAGGCGCTGGAGTCGGTTCCCGACGGTGCTGGCGGAGACGGAAACAGCGTTCCCCATCTCCGTCGTCGTCGTGTTACGAGCGTCACGTTGCAGCAAGTGGAGGATTCCACGGTCTACGTCGTCGATATCCTGATTCATGGTTCTGTATCGAAATTTCTCAGTTGGAAGTCCGGTTCGTCCGAAAAAGCCGACAGGTGTTCACGACGACAAACTTTCGTGGGAGGCGTGGCCGAAACTCGGCGAGAGGCCAGCTCGCCACCAGAGCCTCCGGCACCGTCG
Organism: Haladaptatus ordinarius; assembly: GCF_054177595.1. Lineage (NCBI taxonomy): Archaea > Methanobacteriati > Methanobacteriota > Halobacteria > Halobacteriales > Haladaptataceae > Haladaptatus > Haladaptatus ordinarius. Next base: position 224,750 of record NZ_JBPEHH010000001.1, read on the forward strand.
AACACCACCGATTCTGTCACACCCGTGCTCCGGGCGTACTTCGAGAGAACACCCGTACCCGCTTTATTATACCCCAGCTAAGCGTGAGATCCTGTAGCAGAACTGACTGGAACGGTGGTTCCCGTCGGTGAGAGCGGTTCGGTCGAATTTCGCAGTTTGGGGCCGTGAAACTGGAAGATGCGGTGTGAAACGGTTACCTGACGAGAAACAACTGTCGGGTTGTGGGCGAACGACGTTGCGACGCGCGCGGACAGCGACTATCGAACCCTACCCGTTTCGTTCTCCGTCCACGCTTCGAGAACGCTATTACACCGGCACGCAATTCGTCGGATTGAAATCCCGCTCGGATGGACTCGCCGGGGGTTACGCGAGCAGAGCGAGTGTGACCGGCGAGGAAACGAGACGAACGTAGTGAGTCGAGTGGACTCGCCGGGATTTGAACCCGGGGCCTCTTCCTTGCGAAGGAAGCGATCTGCCACTGATCTACGAGCCCTCACGATTTCATACCGGACGGGCGTTATTAGTACCTTGTGTTTCGACGCGCAGGATGTGAAGCCGTCCCGCGATTAATCCGAGTACGAACCCGGTGAAGTGGGCGATGAGCGCCACGCCGGGCGCGGCGGTCGTCAGGGTGGCGAGGAAGGCGAGGCCGAGCACCACGACGAGTTGGGCACGGCGCGAGAGACGAAGCCGGCCGAGCACCGCGTCGGCGACGGGATTGCCCGCGAGCAGGTAGCCGAACAGGCCGAACACAGCACCACTGGCACCGAGCACTGCGGGAACGGTCGGAGAGAACAGTCCGCTGACCCACACCTGCGTCAGGCCTGCCACCATCCCCACCGTCAGGAAGTAGGCGTGAAAGCGCAGCGTCGTCGTCACGCGCTCGACCAGCAATCCCGCGAACAAGAGCGCGATGGCGTTCGAAACGAGATGTGCGAGGTTGGCGTGGGCGTAGACGCTCACCGGGAGCGTCCAGGGACGCACCGCGACGGGCGGTGCGAGGGCGAACAGTCCGAGCGCCGCAATCGGACTGACGAATCGGACGAGAGACTGGAGAGCGAACACGACGAAGAAGACGACGAGCGTCTGCACCGTGGGCGAGCGCGGAAGTCGCATACACCGTATTGTCACTCGAACCACAAAAATAGTCGTGCCGGTGCCGTCGCTGGTCCAATCGAGAAAACGAAGGAAGGTTAGAGAGGTCGAAGACCAGCGCGTCACCCAATCGTGCGGTCCGGCCCGCGAGACCAGTTAGCGGCCGTGTCGCTCAGTCTTCGAGGACGATTTCGATGCTCACGTCGTTCGGAACCTGGATGCGCATCAACTGACGAAGGGCGCGCTCGTCGGCGTCGAGGTCGATGAGACGCTTGTGGACACGCATCTCCCAGTGTTCCCACGTCGCGGTGCCCTCGCCGTCGGGCGACTTGCGTGTGGGAATCTCCAGCGTCTTCGTCGGGAGCGGAATCGGACCGCTCAGGGAGACGCCGGTCTTCTCGGCGATCTCTCGGACGTCGTCACAGATGGCGTCGAGGTCGCCGGGGTTGGCTCCTGCGAGTCGGACTCGTGCCTGTTGCATCGTTTATTTCTCGTTGACTTCGAGAACCTTCCCTGCCGCGATGGTCTGACCCATGTCACGGACAGCGAAGGAGCCGAGTTCCGGAATATCGCCGGACGGTTCGATGCTGAGTGGCTTCTGCGGTCGGACCGTCACGACGGCGGCGTCGCCGGACTTGATGAAGTCCGGGTTCTCTTCTGCGACCTCGCCGCTGGCGGGGTCCATCTTCTTGTCGATGGACTCGATGGTGCAGGCGACCTGCGCCGTGTGGGCGTGGAAGACCGGCGTGTACCCGGCCGTGATGACCGAGGGGTGTTGCATCACGACGAGCTGGGCGGTGAACGTCTCGGCGACCTTCGGCGGGTCGTCGGCAGGACCACAGACGTCACCGCGACGGATGTCGTCCTTGCCGATGCCACGGACGTTGAATCCGACGTTGTCGCCGGGTTCTGCCTTCGGCACCTCTTCGTGGTGCATCTCGATGGTCTTGACCTCGCCACCGACGTCGCTCGGCTGGAACGAGACATTGTCGCCCGTGTTCAGCGTACCCGTCTCGATACGGCCGACCGGCACGGTACCGATACCGGAGATGGTGTAGACGTCCTGAATCGGCAGGCGGAGCGGTGCGTCGGTCGGCGGTTCGGGTGCCTCGAGGTTGTTGAGAGCTTCGAGGAGGATGGCACCGTCGTACCATCCCGTGTTATCGCTCCGCTCGGCGATGTTGTCGCCCTCGAACGCCGAAATCGGGATGAACTCGGCGTCGTCGGTGTTGAAACGAACCTGGTTGAGCAGGTTCTTGACCTCGGAGACGACCTCCTTGTAGGTGTCTTCCGAGTAATCGACGACGTCCATCTTGTTCACGGCGACGATGAGTTCGTTGATACCCAGCGTTCGCGCGAGGAAGACGTGTTCCTGCGTCTGGGGCGCGACACCGTCATCGGCCGCGACGACGAGCACCGCGTTGTCCGCCTGGGACGCACCGGTGATCATGTTCTTCACGAAGTCACGGTGGCCAGGACAGTCGACGATGGTGAAGTAATACTCGTCAGTGTCGAACTCCTGGTGGGCGATGTCGATGGTCACACCACGCTCACGCTCTTCTGCGAGGTTGTCCATCACGTAGGCGAACTCGAAGCCGCCCTTGCCTTTCTCTTCGGCTTCTTCTTTGTGCTGTTCGATGACGTGCTCGGGTACGCTCCCCGTCTCGTAGAGGAGTCGCCCGACCAGCGTGCTCTTACCGTGGTCAACGTGGCCGATGATGGCCAGATTCTGGTGTGGTTTGTCGCTCATTGGTATCTCACGCGAAGACGCGCTCTGTCGGAATGATTTGGCAGAAGCGGTTAAAACCATTTCGATACGCTATGCAGGCTATCTGGCCGCCGTCTGGCGGTTAGTGGGAACATGTGACACGGACGAGAGTGAACGGAGAGTGATTATTCCTCCCGTTCTAACCGCGTCACGTCGGACAGGACGGCGGTCGCGGTCTCGGGGCCACCTGCACCGCGACCGCTGATGTTGAGTCGTCCTGCGTACCTGGTCTCGAACTGCACGATGTTCCGCGTACCGGACACCGCAAGCGTTCCGTGCTCAGGGACGAGCCGCGGGCCGACCCGGACGCCGTCGCGCGCGACTTCACCCACGAGTCGAATCGTCCGACCGTCTTCCGCGGCCAGTTCGAGCGCACTTCCCGGCAGGTCACGGATGCCTGCAACCTCGGCGTCCTCTATCGCGTAGCCCCCGTCGAACAGAACGTTGGCGAGGATGACGCATTTCAACGTGGCGTCCGTCCCGTCCACGTCGAACGACGGGTCTGCCTCTGCTACGCCGAGGTCCTGGGCCTCCGCGAGGACGTGTTCGTAGCTTAACCCCTCCGTCGCCATCCGAGAGAGGACGAAGTTCGCGGTTCCATTCAGCACGCCGCGAACCGCGGTGACGTTTCTCGCACCCACGTCGGTGATGGTAGAGAGGATGGGTATCGCACCCCCGACAGTCGCTTCGAACTGTACGCGACCCTCGCTCTCCCGTTCGAGCGCACGCAACTCGCCGTAGCGTTCTGCGACTGGGCCTTTGTTCGCCAGTACGACGTGGCGGTCGGCACGGAGCGCCTCGCGTGCGTGACCGAACCCCGGTTGTGCGTCACCGAGCGTCGTCGGCGTCGCCTCGACCAGCACGTCGTACTCGCCTCCGAGCGCAGCATCTGCGTCGAGCGTCCCGACGCGACCGTCGCTGTCCTTGCGGGCGAGCGCAGACTCGACGTCGATTCCGGCACTGTCGACGACCGCACTCTCCGAATCTGCGAGCGCCGTGACCGTGTGACCGTACTCGCCAGCGAGTTCGGCGACCGACCGACCGACGGCCCCCGAGCCGAGCACCGCGAGTCTCATGCCCCGCCCTCCGCGTCGGTCAGCGGTTCGATGACGGTCAATCCCTTCTCGTCTGCGATTGCGTTCACGGTATCGAGCACGTCGCCCGTCTCTGTAGCGTCCGTGGCGAGGCGGAGTCGCGCACTGGAGACGTCGCTCGTACCTTCTGGAGCCGAAAGCGAGATGTCGACGACGGACGCGTTGGATTCGGTCGTAATCCGCGAGAGCGTGTCTGACACGTCGGTGTCGATGATGTGGCCGGTGAGGATGACCGTCATCTCCTCGTCGTATCGCTCGGCCCCGGCGCGGATGACGTTCACACTCCCTTCGCGGAGAGCGGAGACGATGGCGTCGAATCTATCCGGCGGACACTCCAAATCCACCTCGACCGGAATGTGGCCGCGCGGGGTGAGTGAACCGCGCTCGTGGAAGACGCTGAGTAAATTACCGCCGGAGTCGGCGATAGGTTCGAGGGCGCGGAGCAGTTCTCCCGGTTCGTCGGCCAGTTCCAGCCGAACCGTGTATGCCTGCACACGCCCATCGTGGTCGGTCATGATAGCAGGATTCGGGCACGGGCGACAATAAACCTTCAGTCGGTCACAAAATTCTCCGTTCCGGTGACGGCGTCGCGGTATAACGAAAGCAAAACGGTTTGCAACGGGGGTTAGTCAGACGTTATCCGGTGGGTTAACGAGCGCGTAGTAATACCCCTGGAACTTGAATCGGGAAGTCAGGTGAAACAGATGCGATTCACAGATGCGGTCGGCGCAAAGAGTTCCAGTGCGGAAACGAACCACGTCTGCGCGTTCTGCCAGACGGCGTTCAACAGCCGTGAGCAAGTCTGTCCCGTCTGCGATGCGAAAATCGTCCACCGGGGCGAGCGATAGCTGTTTTCGCAGTAATGCACCGAGAGTTACGGCCGACGCCTTCGAGTAGCGAGAGCACTCGCTCGTCGTCCCGAGACGTAAAGAAAGAAACGTCGGAGGAGTGTCCGACGCCGAAAGAGCGATAACGTCGGTTAGAAGTAATCCACGCCCGGCGGCAGTTCCAGCTTCATGCCCTTGCGCTCTCGGATTTCCATGATGGTCTCGGGTTGGAGGTTGTCTGCCATGACGCGGAACCCGGCGTTCTCCGTGTTCCACGACGCACGACCTTCCGTCGCACTGCGGATGTCCGAGGAGAACCCGATCATCTCGTCAACTGGCGCGACACCTTCGACGACCATGAGGTCGCCCTCCTGGTACATGTCGTCAACGCGGCCACGGCGACCCTGAATCTCGCCGGACGCCGCGCCCATGTGCTCGTTCGGCACGTCGATACGGACGTTCTGAATCGGTTCGAGGAGTTTCACGTGACCGTGGATGAGCGCGTTGTGGACTGCTTGTCGAACCGCAGGGATTACCTGCGCCGGACCACGGTGGATGGTGTCCTCGTGGAGGCGCGCGTCGTGGAGCCTGATGAGTGTCCCCTCGACGGGTTCCGCTGCGAGCGGGCCGTCGTCAAGTGCCTCTGTGAGACCCTCGATGACGAGTTCCATCGTCTCGTTCAGGTGCTGGATACCCTTCGTGTCGTCGATGAGGATGTTCGTCCCGTGGATGTGTTCCACGTTCTGGCTGGTATCCTTGTCCATGCCGGTCTCTTGGAGCGCCTCACGGCGATCCTGTTCGGGCATGTCCATCGAGATGTCCCCGAGTTTTAACTTCTCGACGATTTCGTCCGACAGCGGTTCGACCGTGATGTAGAACCGGTTGTGGCGGTTCGGGGAGATACCTTCGACTTCGGTGGTTGCCCCCTGTACCTTCTCGCGGAAGACGACGATAGGCTCACCAGTCGTCACCGGGATACCCTGGTTACGCTCGATACGCTGAGTGATGACTTCGAGGTGGAGTTCACCCTGTCCGCTGATGAGGTGTTCCCCCGTGTCCTCGTTGATATCGATTTGGATAGTCGGATCTTCTTTGGAGACCTGTCGAAGCGTCTCGATGAGTTTCGGCAGGTCGTCCATGTTCTTTGCCTCGACGGATTTCGTGATGACGGGTTCGCTGATGTGTTCGATGGACTCGAACGGCGTCATCTCCACGCTCGACACCGTTGAACCGGCGATAGAGTCTTTCAGACCGGTGACGGCCGCGATGTTCCCGGCGGGGACGCGCTCTACTTCTTCGCGTTCGCCACCCATGTAGATACCGACGCTCTGCACTCGGTTGGTGCCGACGGTGCCGGAGACGTAGAGGTCTTGGCCCTTCTCCAGCGTACCGGAGAAGACACGTCCTGCGGCGATTTCGCCAGCGTGCGGGTCGATACCGATGTCGGTGACCATCAGGACGACTTCGCCGTCCGGATCCACGAGCCGCATCTGTTCGGCGAGTTCCGATTCGTCGTCACCACGCCAGACGCGGGGGATACGGCGGGGCTGAGCCTCGATGGGATCCGGAAAGTGTTCACAGACCATGTCGAGGATAACGTCCGACAGCGGCGTCTTCTCGTGAAGCTCTTGGCGCTTGTCGTTTCGTTCGAGTTCCATGATGTCCCCGAAGTCCATGCCCGTCGCTTGCATCGACGGCATGGAGACACCCCATTTGTAGAGTGCCGACCCGAACCCGACGGTTCCGTCTTCGACGGAGACGGTCCAGTCGTCCACGTCGTCCATGTCCTCGGTCATGCCGCGGATCAGCTCATTCACGTCGTCGATGACGTTGAGCAGGCGGCGTTGCATCTCCTCGGGACCCTCTTGGAGTTCCGAGATGAGTCGATCCACCTTGTTGATGAACAGAGCCGGCTTAACGCCCTCACGGAGTGCCTGTCGGACGACGGTCTCCGTCTGCGGCATCGCGCCCTCGACGGCGTCCACGACGACGAGCGCACCGTCGACGGCACGCATCGCACGAGTCACGTCGCCACCGAAGTCCACGTGGCCCGGCGTGTCGATGAGGTTGATAAGGTGGCCTTCACCTTCGTACTCGTGGGTCATCGAGACGTTGGCCGCGTCGATGGTGATACCGCGCTCCTGTTCGTCCTCCTCCGTGTCCATCATCAACTGGGTGGCTTCCCCTTGGTCGGCGATCATACCCGCACCAGCGAGGAGGTTGTCCGTCAGTGTCGTTTTACCGTGGTCGACGTGGGCGGCGATGGCGATGTTCCGGATCTGCTCCGGTTTGTCCATGAGCCGCTCGCACTGTTCGACGATCTTCTTTCGTCTGCCCATATATGGGTATCCCTACCTGTACGAGGTTGAAAAGCGTAGTGTTTTGCCCGCCCGTGAACCGGGGAGAAACGCTCCGTTTCACTGCGAAACGGTCACACTGAGCACAAGAGTAATACACGTCCAACCCGTGCCAACTGCACGCATGGATATTCGAGTACTCGGTTCTACGTCCCCCACGCCGTTTCTCAGCGCCTCCGACCTCTTCGAAACCGAACGAGACTTAGAACGCCCCGTCCGGGTGCGCGTTCGCTCCGACCCGGACGAGCGCACGTGGACCGCCCACCCCGACGACTACCACGTGCTCAACATCTCCGAACAGGCTGCGACCAGCGCGATGGCCCGCGAACTCGTCCTCCACGAGTACTCGCACATGGCCCGCCACGAACAGGCCCACCCCTCGCACATGCAGTCGACTGCCGAAGCGTTGTTCCTCGCCTTCTCCGGACGGTCGGTCGAACGTCGGAAGCTCACCCACTGCTACCAGATAGCGAACCACATGAAAGATATCTACGCCGACGACATCACCCTCCGCGTCGGGCCGACCGACAAACTCGTCGCGTTCCTCGAATCCGAACTCGCCGCCGCCATCGCGGACCGACCGGCCTACTCCCGCGGGAGGCGGATGACGGCCACCGCGGACCCGGAGATGACCGCCGTCAACGCCGCCTTCGCCCTCGCGCTGGTCGAACGTCACGACCTCGTAGAACGCGACCACCGCCTCTACGACCTCGCGCGGACCGCCTCCCGCGACGCACCGACCGTGGACGTTCAAGGGTTCAAGTACCGGTTCCTCTCGCTCGCCGACGACCCCGACGAGAGCGAGTACCGGAAAGAACTGGTCGACGCCTCGCGCGAGTACGTCCTCGGCGGGCCGAATTCAACTGAAGAGCAAGCGGCGGACTAGCAGTCTCCGGATGATTTCTGGCGTTCTCTTCGAGGAAAGCTAGCTACCGCAGTGGCGTTGTCCCAGAAAGCCCTCGTGGGCTAGACTTGCGCGCCTCGCTGTGCTCCTCAGTCGCTCACTTCGTTCGCTCCCTGCGGTGCTTAGCTGGCGAGAGCTTCGCTCTCGCTGCCTCTCGTTCACATTCGTTCACGAGAGCTTCGTCGTGCTTCGCCTACCCCACTCGCCCTTTCAGTCCACCAGGGATTCCTAGGACGGGTTGGCGCGCTTTCGTGCTTGACTGGTGTGGACGCTCGGGGGCTGGTGAGCCTGCCATCGCAATCTCGCGCGGAGGCGCACCTTAATGAGTACGAAAACTTTTGTGAGTTAAGACCGATTGTCGTTCATGGAGCGCTCACGTCGCAAGGAGATCAAGCATCACTTGTCTGAAGAGGAGATCGACGAATTGCTGCGTGAGGCTGAAGATGATCATCGACTTCGGCGTCTTGGGTTCCTGAAAAACATCTATCAGGGAGACTCGATTCCGGAGGCCGCCGACCGAGAAGGCAGGTCGGCGGCCACCGGTGATCGCTGGGCAGAAGCCTGGAATGAAGGTGGGCTCGAAGAACTCATGCCGAGTTTCGGGGGCGGTCGGCCCCCGAAACTCGACAAAGACGAACAAGAAGAGCTGATCGAGATGCTTCGTGACGGTCAGCCTTGGAAATCACAGGAAATTCAGTGTCTTCTCAAGGAAGAATTCGGCGTCGAGTATAGCCGGAATTATCTCGGGACGTTCCTTCGAAATCTTGGGCTTTCGTACGCGAAACCACGGCCAAAGCGGCCTCATCAGCCAGAGAATCCAGATGAAATCCTCGAAGAGCGCGTCGACGACGCGCTCGACGAGGACGATCAGCCACACAACAAACGCGAGGGTGAAGATGACGATGGATGGGTTGTTGACGATAATGTTTGCACCGACGGTGGAACCATCCTGGGCTTCTTCGATGCGTCAAAGCCACAGCCATACGATAATTCACGCCGAGTCTGGTACGTTGACGATCCTCATATCGAACGACCACTAGTCAAGACGGACGATTCAGCTGTCGGGTTCTATGCGCTTAACGGCGAGAGTCTCGTTACGTTCAAAGAAACTGAAGAGAAAGAACGGATTTGCGAGGTCTTAGAGAAGGTCCGCGAGCAGAATCCGGCGTCGCGGATTCTGCTCGTCTTGGACAAGCACGGATCTCATATCTGTAAACACACGCGAAAGCGTGCGCATCAACTCGGTATCGACCTGATCTTTCTCCCCACAAGCTCACCGCATCTCAATCCAATCGAGAAAATTTGGGATTACCTCAAGTGGACGATGTGCCCAATTATCGTGGAAAACGAAAACGAGTTCAAAGCTCTCGTTCAGGAGACGTTCGAGCAAATAACCGAACGCATTAGCTTCGCAAAGAAGTGGTGTCAGAAGTTCCTTGACTTTCAAAAGTTATCTTAGTCATTATGGTGCGCCTCCGCGCGAGGGACGAGCGAAGCGAGGAGGCTGGGGAGGACGAGGGGCGGTGGCGGGTGCGGGGCGGTGACTGTCGTCTGGGTGGACTGAAAGGGGCCGCCGTCTGGACGAAGGCCGACGAAGCTCCCGCGAGTGAACGCACGTGAGCGAGGGGGAGGCAGCGAGAGCTTCGCTCTCGCCAGCCAAGCACCGCAAACCGAGGGAGCAACGCGACTGAGGTGAGGAGCGCAGCGAGACGCCCGAGTCGAGACGGCGGGGGCTTTCGGGGACTACTCTGCTGCGGTAGCTGGTTCGTTTCGGAGAGAACGACAGAGGGCTTTCTGAGACAACGCCACTGCGGTAATCCACTCACTACAACCAGAGCGATAGAGAACGTTCGAGAAGAATCCCTCGACAGGATGTACTAAATTATACCGAATTGTACTGCCCGAGATTCATCAAACATACCGCCGTCGAACCGATAGCTCTCCACGAATTCGATAAACGAGAGAAGTCCAAAGAGAGCCGAATCGTTAGCGTGCCGCGGCCGCGACGCGCTCTTTCTCTTCTTTCTGGTTGATAGCGTAGGTCTGCACGTCGTAGTCCGCCGCACCGATGATCTGCTGTGCCAGCGCCTCCTCGGCGTCGGTCGGAGTCTTGAACGAGGCGCTGTAGGCACCCTCCGCGATGAACTTGAGCGACTGGTCGACGCGACGCTGGGGCGCGACGTCGACTGCCTTCGGGACGGAGATGCCACCGTATTTCAGGCGAACGGTTTCCTCACGCGGGGCGGCGTTCTCGACCGCGCGGACGAGCACCTGCACCGGGTTCTCCTCGGTTCGTTCGTTGATGATTTCGAACGCGGCGCGGGCGATCTTCATCGTCTGCTGTTTCTTGCCCGTGTTCTCTTCCGTCTGCATGAGACGGTTGATGAGACGCTCGACGATGCTGACCTCGCTCTTCTGGAACTGCTTTCCGGCGTGGCGGCCCATCGTGTGGGCGACCGGCGTGACCGAGATGTAGCGCTCGGTGCTCGGGTCGTTGTACTCGACGTTCGTCACGTCCCACGTGCCGAACAGTTTCGCCGCCGCGCCCTCGTCTTCCGTGCCGACGTGCGAGTCGGGTTCCGGTTGTTCTTCGTCTGCCGACATGGTTATCGCACCGGTTTCTCTGCGTTCCCGCGAACCAGTTCTTGCAGGCTCACGCCGTTAACTTTCTCTACCTTGTAGTTCACGCCGGAGAGGTCGCCCATCGCGCGACCCTTCGCACCGCCGATACCCGCGATGGTGACCTCGTCGTGTTCGTCGATGAACGAGATGGCACCGTCGCCGGGGCAGAACGCCGTGACCTGCTTTCCGTTCTTGATGAGCTGGACACGGACACACTTTCGAATCGCGGAGTTGGGCTGTTTCGCTTCGATGCCCACTTTCTCCAGCACGATACCTCGGCCCTGCGGCGCGCCTTCGAGGGGATCGGATTTCTCCCCGAGACCGCGCTCGCGTCGGGCGTAATCGGAGTCAGACCACCGGTGATTCTGGCGGTCTTTCTTCAGCTTGCGAGCTGCGTACTTACCGTTCGCCATATGTCCGGGACTATCCGACGGAGCTACTTAAGCGTCCCCTTTTGCAACCGGCGAAACGCCCGCAGGTCGCTCGAAAAGGGTCGATAAAGGGATTTGAGACCGTTTCATCGATTCTAAGGCGAGCCAACGGGTTCGTTGAACCCCGTCACCGTCACCGCTTTCGAGTGCAGCGGTTCGAGTGACGCGAATAGTTTCTGTCGCCACCAAGAGCGACAGAGCCTCTGGAACAGAACCGCAAAAACCGACCACGGCCTACGTCAACTGGATGTCGTTGACGTCGAAGTGACGCGCAGCCAGCAGTTTCGCCGTTTCGATGTTTCGCCCACCTGCTCCGATGGCGACGCCGGTGTCTTCCTGTGCGACCTCGGCGTAGGCCACCGTGTCCTCGTTCTCGCTGATGGTGACGTGGTACACCTCGGCGGGGGCGAGCGCGTTGGCGACGAACGCCGCCGCCGTATCGGCGTCTTCGACCAGTTCCACGTCTGCGCCGAGTCGCTCCTGGACAGTCTGGACGTTCTTCCCGCCGGGACCGATTGCCCGACCCATGTCGCCCGGCTTGACGACAAAGACGACGCGCTTCTCGTCGCCGTCGTCTTCGAGCACGACACAGTCGCGGGCAGTCGCGCCCGTCTCGTCCTCGAACAGGGCGATGTACTGGCGCGCCGCATCGGAGAGGGTGACCGTCATCAGTCGGAGGGTTCGGCTCCGCGACTCACCGAGCCCATCCGGAGGTTCACGTCGCCCGTGCCGAGTTTGATGGGTTTGCCGACGATGACGTTCTCGATGACGCCGTTCAGGTCGTCTATCTCGCCGTGGATGGCGGCGTCAAGCAGGTGATTCACCGTCACTTCGAACGCTGCACGTGCGAGGACGGATTCCTTACTGCCGGAGATACCGTGGCGACCGATGGATTCGATGGTGCCTCGGTTCGTCATGATGTCCGAGACGAGCATCAGGTGTCGAACGTTCACGTCGTCCAGCCCCTGCTCTTCGAGGGTGTCCATCGTCTCCTCGATGATGGCCTCGCGGGCCGCCTCGACGCCGAGGTTGCGATAGATTTCGTGGATGTTGTTCGAGGTGGTGCGCGAGGCGTCTACACCGTCGATTTCGATGACGTCACCGAACGCCGACCCCTCGGTGTAGAGGACGAACTCCTCGCCGTCGTCGAGTTGTTCTTTGCGGATGACGACGCGCGTAATCTCCTCGATACCCTTGAAGACGATTTCGCGGAGTTCCTCGACCAACTGCAGGAGCTTTCGGTAACTTGGCTGGTCGGGCCCGAACTCGATGACCGTCCCCTGCTGGGTCGTCTGGACACCGAGACTGTCCTCGATGATGCCCGCGATTTCGTCGGGCGTTATCATCCGCTCTTCGAGCGTATCCTCGTTCAGGTTGATGGAGACGATCATGTCGGCGACGTTGGTCGAGATGTCGCCGAGCGCCAGTATCTTCGTCGCCTCGATTTGCCAGACGACTTCGTGGGCACGCTCGCGGTCGTCGGCGTACTCTTCGTCTAGATACACCGTCATCATCGGCGTGTCCGGCGTCTTGCGGGCGTCGACCAGTTCGATGAGCCGTGGCAGGCCCTGGGTCACGTCGATTTCCGCCACACCCGCGTAGTGGAACGTGTTCATCGTCATCTGCGTCCCCGGTTCGCCGATGGACTGGGCGCTCACCGTTCCGACGGGGTCGAGCGGGTCGACCCGCGTGTTGAAATACCGGGTTTCGACCGCGCGAGCGATTTCGTCGGCCTGTTCGACGGTGACACCGTCGCGCGATTCGATGGTCTCGTACACTTCGTCCTTGAGTCGTCGCGGAAGTTCGGTGTCTTCCACGACGGCCTCGATGTCGTCTGAGATTTCAGTCATCTGATTCCACCTGCCGTGCGTCGGCGTGTTCGGAGAGGTTCGTCGGCGGGCGCCGCTCGCCGAGGAACTCTAGCTTGCGGTTCTCGCTGTCGAACTCCTCGTCGATGATTCGGTCTGCGATGTTCTCTACGTCGATGGGGTTCTCCTCGTCCGAGGACACCCGAACCGGCGAGGTGCCGTCCTCGCCGAACTCGAACTGGACGATGGTGTCGCTGGTGTCGCGCACCGTTCCGTCGTACTGGGTTTCGAGTTCGGAGAGTGCGTTGATGAGACGACGCTGGAGGTAGCCGGACTTGGAGGTACGAACTGCCGTGTCCACCAGGCCCTCGCGGCCACCCATCGCGTGGAAGAAGAACTCCAGCGGACTCAATCCGCCGGTGTAGGAGTGTTCCACGAAACCGTGGGCGTCTGCGGAGAGGTCGTTCTCCTGATAGTGGCTGAGCGTACGGTCTTCGTAGCCACGGTTGATTCGCTCACCGCGAACTGCCTGCTGGCCGACACAGCCAGCCATCTGAGTCAAGTTGAGCAGCGACCCACGGGCACCGGACTCGGCCATGACGACCGCCGGGTTGTCGCCGGCGAAGTGGTCTTCCGCGATGTCGCCGGCGGAGTCACGCGCCTTCCCCAGCGTCTGCATTATCTTCATCTCCAGCGTCTCGTCTACGGTGCGGCCGGGCAGGGATTCGAGGTCGCCGTTCTCGTACGTCGTGATGAGTTCCTCGACGCGGTCGTAGGCGTTGTCGATTGCCTCGTCGATCTGTTCCTGGGCCGCCGTCGGAATCGTCTCGTCGTCGATACCGATGGAGAAACCGAAGTGCATTATCGCACGCATCGCCAGCGTCGCGACTTCGTTGATGAAGTGGCGGGCGCGGGTCTCGCCGTACACCTTGCAGATAGTGTCGACGATTTCCCCGCCGAACGCGCCGACTGCGTCCTCGTCGATGGTCCCGGAGACGAGTTGGCCGTTCTCGATGACGACGGTGTCGCCAGCCGAACTCGAAAACTCCAGTTCCAGTCCGTCGGGCAGGAGTTCCGAGAAGAGCGTTCGACCGGTCCAGTACGGCGTCCCGCCTTCTTCCCCGTCTGCTTCCGGCAGTTCGTCGATTCGGGTCGCACGGAGCAGGTCTAACGCCTGCGTCTCGTTGAACTGCGGGTTCTCGTGGGTCAGGAGGTAGGTTCCGGAGATGTGGTCCTGAATCGCACCGATGATGTTCTCACCGAAGCGCGGCGACAGGATTTGTTCCTGCACGCGCATGAGCACGCGCGCCTCCGCGCGGGCCTCCTCGTTCTGGAGTGCGTGCATGTTCATCTCGTCCCCGTCGAAGTCGGCGTTGTACGGCGGGCAGACGACGGTGTTCAGGCGGAACGTCTTGTACGGCATCACCACCACTTCGTGTGCCATAATCGACATCCGGTGGAGCGACGGCTGGCGGTTGAAGATGACGATGTCGCCGTCGACCAGATGCCGGTTGACCTCCCAACCGGGTTCGACCTTCTCCGAGAGTTCTTCGCAGTTCTTCTCGGTGACCTTCAGTCGTCGCCCGTCGGGGCGTTTGACGTAGTTGGCACCGGGATGCCCCTCGGGTCCGTTTCGAACATATCGCTGCGCTTCCTCGATGTTGCGCGGCGTGACGTTCATCGTCTGGGTCATCTCGCGGGCGACGCGCTGTGGCACACCGACCTCGTTCAACGAGAGCGTCGGGTCGGGCGAGATGACTGTCCGCGCCGAGAAGTTCACGCGCTTTCCGGACAGCGAACCACGGAAGCGGCCCTCCTTGCCCTTCAACCGCTGGCTGAGCGTCTTGAGTGGACGTCCGGAGCGGTGACGGGCGGGCGGCGTCCCCGAAATCTCGTTGTCCATGAACGTCGTGACGTGGTACTGGAGCAGTTCCCACAGGTCCTCGATGATGAGTTGTGGCGCACCGGCCTCGCGGTTCTCCATGAACCGCTGGTTGATGCGGATGATGTCCACCAGTTTGTGGGTCAGGTCGTCTTCCGACCGCTGGCCGTTGTCGAGGGTAATCGAGGGTCTGGCCGTCACCGGCGGTACCGGGAGGACGGTCAGAATCATCCACTCGGGGCGCGAGCGGTCGGCGTCGATACCGAGTACGCGCACGTCCTCGTCCGGGATGTCCTCGAACCAGTCGCGGATGTCCGAGGGCATCAGTTTGTTCATATCCTCCGTCGTGAGGTCGATGTCGAGCGCCTTTTCGAGCGCCTTGCGGTCTTCCTCGCGCGGGCGGAACTCACCCGAGATAATCTGGTTGACGCGGGAGAGGTCGATGCCGGTCTGCTCGGCCAAATCCGGCGGCGAAACCGGTTCGCGCTCCTCGTCTTCTTCACCCTCCTCGGTTCGACCCTGCATCGCGGTGGCGATTCGCTCGGAGTACTCGCCCGTGAGCACCTGCTGAACTTCGTAGTACGTCGTCGGTTTCTCGTGGTTGATGTCGTACTGGACTTCGCCACAGTGCGGACAGTTGTCTTTCTTGCGCGCTTCCCGGATGGCGGCCTTCGTCACGTCGTTGACGTCGTTGCCGAGTTCCCTCGTCCGGGTCAGCATGCTCCGGTACTCCTCTTTTTGGTCCTCCGTGAGCAACAACCGGGAACAGTTCCGGCAGGTGCCCCGAAGCAATCGGCGGATGAGCTTCGTGAAGCCGACGTGGATGACCGGTGCGGCGAGTTCGATGTGACCAAAGTGGCCGTTACACGACCCGGAGTGTTGCCCGCAGGTCTTACACTCCAGACCCGGGTCGATGACGCCCAGTCGGGGGTCCATCAGCCCCATGTCGATTGGGAAGCCGTCGTCGTCGTACGTGTCGGCTGTGATAATCTTCGTCGCCGACATCTCGCGGTACTCCTCCGGGTCCATCAATCCGAAGCTGATGGAGCCGATTTCCTTGGGAGTTTGATTCGTTACCATGTTAGACTGCGTCCTCCAGTTCGAGTCGCGGGGCGATTCCGAGCGCCTTCATCTCGTCGAGCAGGAGCTTGAACGCGTAGCTCATCTCGATTTCGTGAATGTCCGTCTCCTCCTCGCAGTTCGGACAGTACACGCGGTTCTGGTCGATGTTCTCGACTGCGCTCATCCCACACTGACCGCAGACGTAGATCCACTCGCGGTCGGAGGAGTCGAGCAGTCGTTCTTTGAGCGCCAGCGCCGCACCGTGACCGATGAGCACCTCACGCTCCATCTCGCCGACACGCAGGCCACCCTCGCGGGCGCGACCTTCCGTCGGCTGGCGCGTGAGCACCTGTACCGGCCCGCGCGAGCGGGCGTGGAGCTTGTTCGACACCATGTGGTAGAGCTTGTGATACAGGATGGTGCCGACGAAAATCTCCGCCTCGATCTTCTCGCCGGTCACGCCGGAGTACATTATCTCCTTGCCGGACGATTTGTAGCCGCGCTCTTCGAGCGCCGAGCGGAGCTCTTCTTGGTCTTCGCCGGTGAACGCCGTACCGTCGACGCGTCGTCCTTCGAGCGCGCCGACTTTGCCGCCGATCATCTCCAGCACGTGGCCGACCGTCATGCGCGACGGGAGCGCGTGCGGGTTGACGATGAGGTCGGGGACGACGCCCTCTTGCGTGAAGGGCATGTCTTCCTGTGGCGCAATGTGGCCGACGACCCCCTTCTGCCCGTGTCGCGACGCGAACTTGTCGCCGAGTTCCGGGATTCGCTCGTCGCGTACCGACACCTTCGAGAGCTTCGAGCCGTCTTCGCCCTCCATCAGGGTGACGGTGTCGACGACGCCGGATTCACCCGAGCGCATCGTCACGCTCGTCTCGCGGCGCTTCTGGGGCGACAGCCCACCCATGTCGTCCGGCTCTTCGAGGAACCGCGGCGGGCTGGTCTTGCCGAGCAGGACGCTGTTTTCGTCGACCCGCGTCTCGGGGTTGACCAGTCCGTCTTCGTCGAGGTGGGTGTACGCGTCCTCGCCACGAGCACCGCGCACGTCGTCGCTCGGAATCTCGAAGCGGTCTTCCTGTCCGCCGGGGTAGCGTCGTTCCTCACCCTCGTAGGTGCGGAAGAAGTGCGACCGGGCGAGCGCACGGTCGACCGACCCGCCGTTCAACACGAGGGCGTCTTCGATGTTGAACCCCTCGTAGCTCATCACGGCGACCGTGAAGTTCTGGGCCGCCGGGCGGTCGTCGTAGCCGATCTGCTCGGTCGTCTGCGTCTTCACCATCGACAACTGCGGGTAGTGGAAGAGATGCTGGCGCGTGTCCGGGCGGATTCGGTAGTTCGCCGACGGCAGGCCGAGCGACTGTTTCATCATCCCGGCACCCATCGTAATCCGCGGACTGGCGTTGTGTTCGGGGTACGGAATCATCCCGGCACCGATACCGAAGATGAGTTGCGGGTCGATTTCGAGGTGCGTGTGGTCGCCGTTGAGGTCCTCTTCTTCCACCGCGACGTAGATGTCTTCTTCTTCTTCGGCGTCGATGAACTCGATTTTGCCTCGCTCGACGAGTTCCTCGAACGAGAAGTCACCCTGCTTGAGTGCCTCCATCTCATCTTCCGTGACGAGCGTTTCGCCGTCTTCGACGACGAGGAGAGGGCGACGTGCACGCCCCGCGTCGGCGTTGATGATGACCTCGCGAGTGCGGTCTTTGACCGAGACGTTCACCATCTCGCTGACGTCGCCGCGTCGGCGTGCCTCTCGTACCTGATTTGCTAGCTGTTCGGGGTCGGGGTGTGTCCCGACCAAACTGCCGTTGACGTAAACTTTCGCTTCTCGTCCCTGACTCATATTAGTCTGCGCTCCCTTCGATACTCTCGATTCCGGGGATGCCCTCGACCCCCATCGACGACAGTTCCTGTTTGAGTGCCTGTTCGTCCTCGATGTTCTGACTGAGTTCCATCGCTTGCGCGAAGTTCTTCACCAGCCCACAGTTCGGCCCCTCGGGCGTCTCGGAGGGACAGATGCGACCCCATTGGGTCGCGTGGAGGTCACGCGCCTCGAAGTGTGGCTGACTCCGCGAGAGCGGACTCCGCAGGCGACGAAGGTGTGACAGCACGCCCATGAAGTCTGTCCGGTCGACCAGTTGGGACACGCCCGAACGACCACCGACCCAGTTCCCCGTCGCAATCGGGTGTTCGAGGCGCTCGGTGAGCACGTCGGAGCGGACGACGGTGTTCACCGACAACTGCCGGTTGCGCATGTTCGCGCGTTCAAGCTGGTATTTCACGTCACGCGCCAGTTTGTTCAGCGCCGTCCGGAACAGGTCTTTCATCAGGTTGCCGGACACCTTCAGGCGTTTGTTGGCGTAGTGGTCCTTGTCGTCCGAATCGCGGCGACCCAGCGCGAGTTCGAAACACGCCTCGGCCATCCGAGCCAGGTAGTACGCCTTGTTGATCCGCACTTCCTCTTCTTCCACACCGTCCTCGTGGAGGTGTGGCAGGAGGTAGCGGTCGATGACGTAGTTCGCGCGTTTCAACTGGTAGTTTTTGCCCTGTCCGGACGCCACTCGCTTCCCGAGTGCCTCGATGGCTTCCTCCTGGGACTGCACCTCTGCAGCCTCCAGATTTTCGAGCATGAACTTCACGATTTCCGGGTCGTCGGAGACGCGGTGGACGATCTCCTCGTCGGATTCCAGCCCGAGTGCGCGAACGAGCGTGACGAAGTTGACGCTTCCCGAGACCGAGGGGAACGACACTTCGAGCAGGCCGTCACGTGTCCGTTCGACGAGCACCAGCGCACGGTACCCTCGGCGCTGGCTGAACGTCTTCGCGACCTGAATCTCGTCGCCGTACTTCGTGTCGTACTCGGCGAGAATCTTGTTCGGCGCGAGGTCTTCGGAGGTCATCAGCACGCGCTCCGAACCGTTGACGATGAAGTAACCACCGGGGTCGGCGGGGTCTTCACCGATTTCGACCAGGTCCTCTTTCTCGAAGTTCGAGATGTTACACTTCTCGGAGCCGACCATGATTGGCATCCGGCCGACCTTCGTCTCGGTCGTGTCGACGACCCGCTTGTCGTCGCCTTCGCCTTTCACGATGGTCATCTCCATGAACACGGGTGCGGCGTAGGTGATGTTACGGAGGCGGGCTTCCTGCGGGTAGAGGAGTTCTTCGCTCCCGTCTGCCTCACGTACGCGTGGAGTGACAACGCGGATGTCACCCAGTTCGACGTACACCGGTTCTTCGCCCTCTTTGTCACCGATGTCGGTGTCGATGGTCTCCTTCTCGGTCACCACTTCCTGCATGCCGCGATTCAGGAAGGAGTTGAACGAGCGGTAGTGGTGCTCTGCGAGTCGTTCTTTCGAGAAATACTCTTTCGATAGTGCGTGTCGGTCTTCTCGTTGCATTATTCTACCACAAGTCGATAAACGACCGCTTGGTCAGTCGTTCGTGAGTCGCGGACGATCTTGATGACGTCACCGATTTCTGCGTCGTCAGGTAACGCCGGGTCCGCTCGCTTTATTTTTGGTAAGTCTGTGCTTTTGATGTCGTACTCCTCGAGCACTTCGTCCAGTTCGTCCTGGTCGACGACGGAGTGCTCCGGAACGAGTTTGTGTTTGCTTACGTCTACCATGTGTGCGCGATTTTCTGGCCAGCGGGAGAAATGGCTATCACGAGATACTACAGGGTATTACTGGCGGCACTCATTTAAGGCTTGCTAACTAGAGCGCACACGCCCGGCTATCGCACCCCGCATCTGTGTGCGGGCAGTTCTCTAACACCAGCATCTACTTCGTTCTGGTATAAATCGTTTGGGCCGCGGGAACGAGTTGCCGTCACTCGGTACGCCGCCACACCGTCACTCGATACGCCGCCACACACGCCTCCCGTTTGGAAAGCCTTAAGCCAACAAGCCAGAAAGGAGAGAATGCGTTAGCCCGGGTGGTGTAGTGGCCCATCATACAACCCTGTCACGGTTGTGACGCGGGTTCAAATCCCGCCTCGGGCGCTTTTTCGAACTCAACGCACGAGCGAGAAGCAACGCTTCGAGCGAGTGCCCAGTTCGGAAAAGTCACAAAGGGGTTTGAATCCTGCAAGTCACAGCCCGTACAACGAAGTGAGCAGGAATGTCTTGCTTCGGTTCAAATCCCGCTTCGGGCGTTTTCTGCTTTCAACTCGTGAGCGAGGCGTCTACGCCGAGCGAACGCCGGAAGCAGAAAACGGCACAAATGGGGTTTTGAAGCCTGCCAGCGGTTCAAAGCCAGTTTCGAATGATTTTCGTGGATTAACCATCGATTTGAGCGTGTCATAGAATCCATCTCATAGCTTTTCGCAGCCCGGGTCGTTTCCTCGCTCGTAGTTGGTGATTGCAACCACGAGTCGGAGACAGAGCGCAACGAACACTTCTGTTCGTGCGT